>DATLOS010000061.1:0-8849 GCA_035536155.1 Elusimicrobiota bacterium | reverse complement strand
GACGCTGAGCATCGTGATCTCGGTGCGCAACGAGGAGAAGTCCCTGGAGCGCACGATCGAGGCCTGCTTCGCGGCCGACTATCCCGAGGGGCGGCGGGAGGTCATCGTGGTGGACGACGGCTCCACGGACGGCACCCCCCGGGTCCTCGCCGCGATGAAGGCGCGGCACCCGGAGCTGCGGGTCGCGACGCTCAAGGCCAGCGGCAAGCGCTACGGCATGGCGGAGGGCGTGCGCATGGCGCGCGGGGAGATCGTGGTGTTCGTCGACTCGGACACCTTCATCTTCAGCGACGCCCTCCGGCACATCGTGTCGGGCTTCGAGGACCCGGAGGTGGGCGCCTCGGCGGGCTACGCCGAGGTGGAGAACGCCGACGTCAACCTCCTCACCGGCCTCCAGGAGGTGCGCTACTTCGTCTCGTACCGGCTCCTCAAGTCCTCGGAGGGCGTCTTCGGCTGCGTCAGCTGCTGCCCCGGCTGCCTGTCGGCGTACCGGCGCAGCTACGTGCTCGAGGTGCTCGAGCCCTGGCTCAAGCAGACGTTTCTCGGAGCGCCGGCCACCTTCGGAGACGACCGCAGCCTGACCAACTTCATACTCCGGAAGTACCGGGTCCTCTACAACGGGGACGCCATGGCCTCGACCATGGTCCCGGAGAGCTGGGGCACCTACATGCGCCAGCAGGTGCGCTGGAAGAAGTCCTGGCTCCGGGAGACCCTCATCGCCTCGCGCTTCATGTACGCCAAGCACCCCGTAGCGGCCCTCTCGTTCTACGCGACGGCCGCCTTCAGCCTCCTCTCGCCCGCGATGGTCGTGCGCGCCGTCTTCCTGGGGATCACCGAGCGCAACTCGGTCCTCTCGTTCTACGTCCTGGGCCTGGCGCTGGTGGCCCTCCTTCAGTCCCTCTATTTCCTCTACAAGCGCCCCAGCCCGAACTGGGCGCTGGGGATGGTGTGGATGGCCTGCTCGCTGGTCTTGAGCGGGCCGCAGACCTACTACGCGATGCTGACGATCCGCCGCAACCACTGGGGCACGCGCTGATGGCGAAGCGCTCGTACGCGGGGAGCTGGCTGCTCCTGCTGTGCTCGGCGGCGGCGGCCGCGGGCTGGGTCCTCGAGGGCGACGCCTACGTGCGGCGCCACTGCTTCTCGGCGCCGCCCGTCCCGGAGTCGGCGCGCACGGCGTCGCAGTTCGTGGCCGTGCTGTTTCCGCGGATCACGAGCGGAGGCGAGAAGTTCACGATGTCCTACGCCGATCTGGAGCTGATCCTGGGCACCCTCGCGGCGCGGGGCTATCACCCCGTCTCGCTGGGCGAGGTGCGCGATCTCTACGCCGGCCGGAGGCTCCTGCCCTCCCGGGCGATCCTGCTCGCTTTCGACAAGGACTACCCTTCCAGCGCGGTGCTGGGCGACCGGGCCCTGCGGCGCGCCCGCATGCGGGGCGTGTTCTTCGTCCACCGCGTGGCGGGCTCCGGCAGCGTGGAGGAGAGGAAGTTCCTGTCCGCCCACGCGGTGCGCCAGATGGTCAAGGGCGGCGCGTGGGAGTTCGGCTGGGCGCTGCCCGCCGAGGACCCGGCGCTCCGGGGGCCGTTCGAGCCCCTGGCCTGCCTGCGCGAGGCGCCCGGCATGGGCGCTCGGAGCTTTCCCCTCGAGTTCGAGCCCTCGGAGGCCGGCCACAACGACCGCGGAGACGACCCGCGGTCCCTGCGCATGGTCTCCCTGAGCACGGAGCGGGACGCCGCCGAGAACCTGCGCGTGATCGAGGGGAGCTGGCCCCGGGCTTCCGAGTTCGAGGACCGCTTCCAAGAGCCGCGCCTTTCGTCGGACTGGATCGTGGGCTGGGGCGTGGCGGCGACGGGAAAGGGCCGGCTCGCCCTCCTGCCCACGCCGCGCCACACCGGGGCCGCGATCCGGCTGCGGGGCACGGAGAAATGGCGGGACGCGGCGGTGGAGTTCGTCCTCAACAAGTACCAGAAGGAGTTCTCGGCCTACGCCCGCTACGAGGAAGGGCGCTACGTCCGCGTCGGCATCCGGGACGGCTCCTGGTACGTGGAGCAGAAGGTCTCGGCGGACAGCCTGCCCTCGGTGCTGGCCCGGGTCCCGGCCGCGCAGGCCGCGCTGCCGGCGCGCGTGCGCCTGACGGTCAAGGGCGGCTGGGCCCTCCTCTACGTCAACGGGCGGCTCCAGTTCGGCCGCGCCCTGCGGGTCCATCCCCGCGTCGCGCGGGGCAGCGTAGTCCTGGGCGCCTACGACGCGGCCCAGGGCACGGCGCTGGCTCTGGTGCGCTCGGTGAAAGCCGAGCCCCTGGGCCGCGAGTGGGTGGCGCTGCGGCGCTCCTCGGGGGTCTCCGAGGAAGCGTTCCTCGCCGGCCTGCGGTCGGCGGCCGCGCGCGCGGCGGGCATCTCCCCGGCTTGGCTCGAGGTCCGGCGGGACGCGAGCGTCCTCGTCGCCGGAGAGCAGCGGGAGCTCGTCACCGCCCTGGCCGGCTTCTACCGCTGCGCGCTCGCCCCCATGGCGGACCTTTCGGGGCCGCGCTTGGCGCTCCTCGAGGACCCCCGGGCGGTCGAGCGCCTGGCGGCGGGGCTGCGCGACGGGGCGGCGGCCCTCGACGCGAGCGGAGTGAACGTGCGCCTGAAGGGCTGGCGCGGCCACCGCGAGGCCACGCTGCGCTTTCTCTGGCGCCTGCGCGGCGAGCTGCGCCAGCAGCGCCGGAGCTTGTGGGTCACGGTGGACGCGGCGGGCCCGCAGGAGCGCGCGCTGGCGGCGGCCGCGGACGCGGTTTTGGCTACGGACGACGAAGAAAAGGAGGTTCCAGGCCTGGAGCTCTTGCGCCGGGCCGACCCAATCCCATGAGAAAATCTTTGCTCTCGGCCGCGCTCCTCGCGCTGGCGGCGGCTCCGCTCCCCGTCTTCGGGGCGGGCGATGGCGCCCCGAAAACGGGGGGCGGCGTAGCCGCGCGACTGATGGCGGCGCAGCGCTACTCGGAGGCGATCCCGGTGCTGGAGCGCGAGGCGCAGGCCAATCCCGGCTCCTCGGACGTCCTCCTCAACCTGGGCTGGGCCTACTGGCACGCCAAGCGCCTGGACCGGGCCCTGCAGGTGGGAAACACCTTGCTCCAGCTCGACCCGGGCAACCCGCGCTTCATCGTCTTCCTGGCCAACACCAACGTGGAGAGCGGCCGCTACGCCCAGGGCTTGGCCCTGGCCCAGCGGGCGCTCCGCCTCGCCCCCGAGGATCGGGACGCCGCCATGGTTCGGGTCCGGGCCCTCTTCCGCCTGAAGAGGGTGCCGGAGGCCATGTCGGCCATCGACGCGATCATCCGCCGGTTTCCCGATTACGCCGAGGCGGCGCACCGCAAGGCGGAGCTCCTGACCGAGCTCGGCCGCAACCGCGAGGCCCTCGCCACCTACGAGCAGCTGGTCCGGCAGGAGCCGAACAACCCCGCCTACCGGCGGGGCCGGGCGAAGCTCCTCTCGCTCATGGGCAAGCCCGGCGAGGCCGAGACGGAGTGGCGCAAGCTCTCCCGCGAGGAGCCCGACGGCGAGTCGCTCCTCAACCTGGGCTGGTCCTATTGGGCGGATCGCGACCTGGACAACGCCTGGCGGATCGGCCAGGTGCTCCTCAAGCTCGACGGCGAGAGCCCCGCGTTCCTGCGCTTCGTCGCCAACCTCGAGGTGGAGCGCATGGACTACGTCGAGGCCCTGGCCCTCGCCCAGAAGGCCGCGCGCCTGGCGCCCGGGGACCGCGACGTCGGGCTGACGCTCTCCAAGGCGCTCTTTCGGGCCCAGCGCGAGAAGGAGGCGATGGCCGTCCTGGCCGAGCTCCTGGGCAGGCTCCCCGACGACTTCCTGGTCCGCTCCTACTGGGCCGAGTTCCTGGTCCGCACCGGGCGCCCGGAGGAGGCCCTGCCCTACCTCGACCGCCTGATCGCGGAGCAGCCCTCCCGGATCCCGCTGCGCATGAACCGGGCGCGGGCCTTCTACGACATGGGCGAGTTCGACAAGGCGCTGGCGGAGTGGAAGGCCCTGGCCTCGGGCCCCAAGCCGGAGATGGGCGCGCTGCGCGAGCTCCGCGACGACGCCTACAACCGTCAAGGCTGGAACGAGGCGGCCGCCTGGCAGCGCGCGATCATCGCCGCCGATCCTTCGAACGCGCGGAGCTGGGAGGTCCTCGCCCGGATCCACTCGCTCGCGGGCATGAACGCCGCGTCGCTCGCCGCGGCGCAGAAGGCGATCGAGCTCGACCCCGAGGGCATCAACGGCCGCTATTTTCGGGCGGAAGCCCTGGCGGCGCTGGAGGACTGGCGCTCCGCGGAGCAGGCCTACGCCGACATCCTGACGCACAACCCCAACAGCCCCCGGGCGCTCGACGGCCTCTGGCGCTGCCTCGAGGGGCAGCGGAACTTCCCCGGCGCGCTCGAGGCGCTGCACCGCCTGCAGAAGCTCATGCTCCCCTCGGTCTCCGGCCAGCTCGCGGTCCAGGAGGCCCGCCTGGTCGCCGCCTCGGGGCGGCCCGGCCGGGCCCTCGAGCTCCTCCACGCGCTCACGCGCCAGCGGCAGGTCATGATCCCCGTCCTCCTGTACCACGGCGTCGCCCGCCACGACCGCGCGGACGCGGTCTTCCGGGACAACTTCCGCAAGCAGATGGCCGAGCTGCGCCGGCGGGGCTACCGGACCATCACGGTCTCCGAGCTCGCCCGCCACTTCCAGGGGAGCGCGGCGGCCCCGCTTCCCGCCAAGCCCCTGGTCCTGACCTTCGACGACGGCCGAAACGACTCCTTCCAGAACGCCGATCCGGTGCTCCAGGACCTGGGGATGCGCGCGACGATGTTCGTGCACCTCTCGAAGCTGCGCAAGACCCACTTCCACGCCAGCCCGGCGGAGATCCGGAGCTGGGAGGAGACCGGGCGCTGGGACCTCCAGTCCCACGGCTACCAGGCGCACGATCCCACGCCGATCGACAAGGACGGACGGATCGGGCACTTCCTCGCCAACCGGATGTGGCTGGCGCGCGAAGGCCGCATGGAGACCTTGGCCGAGTTCCGGGCCCGGGTGGAGGGCGACTACAAGCGGGCCCGGGACGGCGTCCAGGAGATCGCGCCCGGCGTCCAGGTCGCCGCCTTCGCCTATCCCTACGGGGACTACGGGCAGTCCGACTTCACCAACACCCCGGAGTCGGTGGAGGTGAACCAGGGCCTGGTGCGCAAGTACTTCCGCCTGGCCTTCGTCCAGGAGCAGTTCGGGCTCAACACCCTCTCCTCGAACCCCATGGACCTCAAGCGCTTCGAGGTGCCGAAGGCGATGACGCCCGATCGGCTGGCGATGCAGCTCGAGGCGACCGATCCTTGGGTGCAGGCGAAGCTGCTCGAGGCGGAGCTGTGGCGGCAGGGAAACCACCTGGGCAGGGCGCATGCGACGCTCGACGAGCTCCAGCGCGGCGGCTTCGACGGGCCGGAGCTCCTGGCCTCGCGGGCCGTCACCTACGAGCGGGCGGGGGACGTCTACGACGCCCAACCCCTCTACGCGCAGGCCGAGGTCCTGGAAGCCCGCGGCGGCGGCGCGGGCAGCGACCTCTATAGACGGCTCCTCGAGCAGTCCCGCCGCAACGCGGCGCCCGACGCGACCGCGGAGGTCCAGGCCTTCTCCGACAACTTCGCCGAGAACACCAAGGCGCTCCTGCGCTTCGGCGTGCCCGTAGGCCCCGCGCGCCTGCAGGCGTGGGGGGGCACCGACCATTTCGCCGACCGGGCCGGCGCCCCCCTGCGAGGCCGGCCGATCGCCGGGCGGGAGGCGGGCGTTCAGGCCGACTGGTTCGCGCGGCCGGCGCTCCAGCTCAGCGGCACCTACGGGCGCATCCTGTTTCCCGGCAGCGCCCTGAAGGCCGTCGACAACTACGCCCTCGGCGCCGGCTGGCAGGCCCTGCCCTGGCTGCGCCTCGGCGCCCGGGACGGCTGGACGAACGTCGAGACGCCCGCCGCGATCCGCCTCAACCGCCGCTACCATACCGACGGCGTCGAGGCCAGCGTCGACCCGGCCCTGGATTGGCGCGCGACGGCCAACTTCGACTACCTGCGCTACAACGACGGAAACCGGGAAAAGGACGTGCGGGCCCAGCTCCTGCGGCGCCTCTTCGGGGCCTTCTCGCTCGGCCCGACCTATCTGCACGTCGGCTCCAGCCTCGTGGACCGGCCCGAATACTACACCCCGGGCAACCTCAACCAATACGGAGGCTTGCTGTCGTTCGACCGGGCCTTCGGGGAGCGCAGCGAGCGCACGGGCTATTCCCCGTACGAGGTCCTGGCGGCCTACGAGGCCGGCTACGGCCGCCAGCGCGGCGACTCCCGCTTCGTGCAGGCGGCGCGGACCACGCTCTCTTGGCGGGCGCTGGACTCCCTCGTCCTGAGTCTCTCCGGGCAGTACTCGGTCTCGCCCTCGTACATCAGCCGGCGCGCCGACGCGCAGGCCAAGGTGATCTTTTGAAGCACAGGAGGAAGTCATGATCAAGGAAGTGCCCAAACCCGAAGGGATCAAGACGTGGAAGTACCCGGAGGCGGAGCTGGCCAAGATGTACGCGCCGATCGAGCGCACGCCGGCGCCCCGCAAGCTCCGCGAGCTGCTGCGCTCGCGCTTCGAGCGCCGCAAGGCCGAGCCCGAGCGCTCCTACGTGCACACGGCGGGGGCCTACGACGCGATGACGGCCGCGCTCCTGACCGAGCTCGGCTTCGAGGCGGTCTACGCCAGCGGCTGGCAGCTGGCGGTCGCGCACAGCATGTACCCGGACATCGGCATCTACCCGTCGCACGCGATGGTCGAGCTCGTCCGGGAGCTGACGCGCGGGGTGGAGGGGAGCCGGGACCGGCACTTCTACGACACCGGCGGCGAGGTGCTCGAGGCGCCGCCGATATTCGCCGACATCGAGGCCGGCTTCGGCGGGCCGACCCAGGCCTTCGCCTTGACCCGGGAGCTCATCCGGGCGGGCGCGGCGGGAGTCCATCTCGAGGACCAGGATCCGGCGGAGAGGACCTGCGGGCACGTGATCGCCCATCACGGCGTGCGCCGCTCGAAGGTCCTCGTGCCCACGCGCAAGTGGCTGGAGAAGCTGGTGGCGGTCAAGGCCGCGGCCCAGGCGACCGGGAGCGAGCTCGTGGTCATCGCCCGGACGGACGCCGTCGACGGCGCGGTGCCGGGCGGGCGAGACGGGAGCGTGGCGCACGCGGTCGAGCGCGCGCTCGAGGCCGCCTCGCTGGGCGTGGACGTCATCTGGCCCGAGTTCAACGACACCGGGCTCGACGCCCCCCGCGAGTTCGCCGAAGGGGTGCATCGGCACTTCCCCGAGCAGATGCTGGGCTTCAACCTCTCGCCGTCGCTGCGCTGGGGCGAGGCGAAGAAGGAGGGCAAGCTCCCCTCGAACGCCGAGCTGGGGCGGCTGGGCTACACGCTCCAGTTCTCGACGCTGCTCGCCTTCCGCACGGCCGGCATGGCGCTCGAGGGCTCGCTGGCGGCGTTCCGCGCCAAGGGCCTCGAGGCTCTGGCCGACCTGCAGGAGGCCGAGCTCCGCGTCCCGGCGGGAGAGCCGCGCACGCGCATGCACCAGCGCTTCGCGGGAACGAACCGCTGGCTGACGCTGGAGAAGGTCAGCAAGGCCGCCTGAGCTAGCCGCGGGCGTCGGGAAGATCGAGGAGTTCGTCGACCAGCTTGTCCAGCCGGTCGGCGTTCTCCTCGATCAGTTTTAGGAAGCGCGTGCGCTCGCGGCGGTCGCGGATCCCGCCGCGGAGCAGGGTCTCCGCGAAGCCGCGGATCGCGGTGAGCGGGGTGCGGAACTCGTGGGAGATGCAGGCCGCGAGGTCGTGGCCCGCGCTCGGGCGGATGCGGCGGCGGCGCGCCCGGCGGGCCCTAGCGGCGGCGCTAGGAGCGGAGGAGCGCATGACGGGCGGGCGAGATCTCCTGGGGGATGCGATCGGCGGGGAAGCCTTCGGGCTCGGGGCGGGGCGTCTCCAGCGCGCTCTCGAGCATCTTGGCCTGCAGGGTCGCGCTGCGCGCGGCGGCGTCGATGATCTTCGACTGGCGCTCGGTGAGCGGCCCCGCTTTCTCCTCGCGGAGGCAGGCCAGAGCCAGCTGGACGGTCGTAAGCGGGCTGCGGAGCTCGTGGCAGAAACCCTGCAGGAACCCGCTCCTCGCCTCGGACTGCAGGCCCGCCTTCTCGATCGCGTTGCGGATCACGTGGCGCAGGAGGGGGGCGCTGAGGGTCCCCTTGATGAGATAGTCCTGCGCTCCCATCTCGACCGCCCTGCGCGCCAGGGCCTCGTCCTTGAAGCCGCACAGGACCACCACGGCCAGCCTCGGCCTCTGCTCCCGGACCTTCAGGAAGGCCTCGAGCTCGGCGCAGTAGGGAAGCCGCAGCGCCAGCAGGACGACGTCGAAGTCGTCCTGGGCGAGGAGCCTGCGGCCGCTGGATAGCCGGAGCGCGCTCCGTACGAGGAAGCGCTCCGGCCATCCAGGCGTGTCCGCGAGGTAGTGCTCCATGATCGCGACGTCGTCGCAGTTGTCCTCGATCAGCAGGACTCTGGTCGGCTTGTCGTTCATGAGCTCTGGCGCGGGCGGCCTACTTCATGTTGATTTGGTAGCCGAAGTTCGGCACGGTGCGGATGCGGCCGTCCTCCGGGCGCAGCTTGTGGCGCAGGCGGGCGATGTGCTGGTCCACGGTGCGGGTGTCGATCTCGATGTCCTTGTCGTGGCCCCAGACGAACTTCAGGAGCTGGTCCCGGGAGAGGACCTTGCCGTTGGCCTCGATGAGGTACTGCAGGATCGAGAACTCCTTCGGCG
The DNA here is from genome assembly GCA_035536155.1 of Elusimicrobiota bacterium. Lineage (GTDB taxonomy): Bacteria > Elusimicrobiota > Elusimicrobia > UBA1565 > UBA1565 > DATLOS01. The sequence goes on along the minus strand of DATLOS010000061.1, from coordinate 33 downwards.
CCAGGTTGGCGCGCTTGCCGCGCACGCGGATCT
>DATLOS010000060.1:0-2251 GCA_035536155.1 Elusimicrobiota bacterium | reverse complement strand
CCGACCTTGCCCGCGCGGCGCAGGGCGTCGAGGTCTGCGCGCGCCCAGGATGCACGGCCGAGCGCCGGCCGAGCCGGACCCGCACATACAAGTTCGCGCACCGCCCGTACGGGAGCGCGGAGTGGAGCGAGATCATGCTGCCGCGGTGTACGGGCGCGAGCCTGGCGAAGCCGAGGCGGCGCGCAGTGGACAGGGGCGACGAGCTTTAGGAGGACTGACATGCGAGGAACGAACGGCAGGCCATCGACGGAAGAGATCGCGAACCCGCAGGCGGCGAAGGAGGCGCGCATCCGGCAGATCTTCACCGAGCAGGGGAAGCTGCTGAGCAAGCTTTTCCCCACGAACGGAGACACCGTGCTCGCGCGCGCCGTGTCGAGCGCGATCATGTGCTCGCGCGCGGTCGACCCGAAGACGGGGCGGCGCAACCTGGAGGACATTCCCGCGGAGGAGATCGCGGAGAAGGCCATCGCGTGCCATCACCAGGGGCTCGAACCGGGCGCCGATGCGTACCTCGTGCCCTTCGGCAAGCGCATCACGATCATCAAGTCGCCGCAGGGCTTGATCAAACTGATGTTCAACGCGGGGTGGCGCGTCGAGGCTCGCGCGGTGCGTGAAGGCGACTTCTTCGAGCACGAGCTTGGGCCCGAGGGTTTCATCCGCCACCGCAAGGCCATCCACCGGCGGGACGGCGCGGTCACCTACGGCTACGCCTTCGCGCGCCACAAGGACGGCGGCGCGCCGACGCTCGACGTGCTCTCGCGGGACGATATCGACGCCTACCGTGCGCAGTCCAAACAGGCCAACGGCCCCATGTGGGAGGGGAACTACGAGGGCGCGGTGAGGAAGACGATGATTCACCGCATCGCCGACTACCTCCCCCTCCCCGCGTCCCTGATGACGTCGCTCCGGCAAGAGGAGACCGGCGGCGTCGAGGTGAACGACGAGATCCGCGAGCTGTTGCGGCGCATGAACACGGCGCCCGCCCCCGAGCCGGAGATGGTGCCGATGCCGGCGCCGCCCGCCGAGCAGGGGCGCGAGCCCGGCGAGGAAGGGTGACGCCGTGGACCTGATCGCCATTCACAAGGCCATGCAGGACGACGACTGGGCTGCGTTGTGGCGCGACCTGATTAAGTCGCTCCCCAAGTGCAGAGAGTGCGGGGCGCCGTCGGTACACGTGGAGCGCGAGTATCCTCAGAACCCGCCTCAGTACCTCTGTGCGCGCACGGCGTGCCACGACGCCAACGGAGACGAGGGTTTCGAGCCCGCCCCGTGGGCCGATCACGTCCTCGCGTACGAGTTGCGGAGAGGGAAGTGATGGCCACGTGGACCTTGCCGAACGGCCTTGAGATTCGCTTCGATGGCCCGGGCATGATCGATGTGAAGTATCCCAAGGCCGAACGGTGGCACATGCTCACCAACGCGCCGGACGATGCCGATCGGCTCCTCGCGATCCTGAACGTCGAGATTCCGATCGCCAGGAAGAGGGCCGGAAGGTGATCACGCTCTCTGGCCTTGGTCACGTCGCAGCCTGCCCCGGGAGCGCGGCCCTTCCGCGCATTCGCCGCGAGGGCACCCGGGGCGCCCCCATTGGGCACGCGATCCACGAGTTGGCCGCGCATCGCGTGGAGGGCTCAGGGTCGCGGGACGGGTCCGATTACGACGTCTCGCGACTCGCGGCGGCTCATAGCCTCGACGCCGACGACGCGGGCCGCCTCTCGTTCCTCGCGGCCCACCTCCGGCTCCCCGTCCCCGCGGGCGCGCTCGCCGAGGTCCCGCTCGGGTACTTCCCCGACGGCTCCGTGCGGCGCATCGACGGCGGCGCGGGCGAGTATACGGACGCGGGGCAGCTCCTCTCCGGCACGCTCGACGCCATGTGGGCGGAGCCGGAGCCGATCGTGACGCACGAGCAGTTTTGGCCCATGGTCGTGGACGGCTCGACTCTGTGGCTCGTGGATTGGAAGACGGGGGACGAGGAGAACGTGCCCCCCATCGAACGCAATTGGCAGCTTCGCGCGGGCGCCCTCATGGCGGCGCGGTGGACGGGCGCGCGCAGGGTCATCCCCGCGATCTGCTACATCAACGCAGCCGAGTGCGCCGAGGCCGTGCGCGAGGGGCGGCCGTATACGGGGCGGTGGGAGGTCGGCGCCGTGCTGGATGCGGCGGCGCTCGACGCGATCGAAGTGGAGTTGCGCGCCGTGCTGGCGCGGGCGAGAGGAGAGGAAGATGTTCTACGCGGTGGTGAGGGTGACGG
>DATLOS010000059.1:0-7046 GCA_035536155.1 Elusimicrobiota bacterium | reverse complement strand
GGTGCACCAGGCCGCAGCCCAGCATCTCCATCCAGCCGCTGCGCTTGCAGGCCGGGCAGCCCGCGCCGGAGCAGAGCAGGCAGCGCACGTCCACCTCGGCCGACGGCTCGGTGAAGGGGAAGTAGGAGGGGCGAAAGCGCGTCTCGGTCTTGGGGCCGAGGAGGCGGCGCAAGAACTGGCGCAGGGTCGCCTTGAGGTCGGCCATGCTCACGCCCTCGTCGACGTAGAGGCCCTCGACCTGGTGGAAGACCGCGGAGTGGCTGGCGTCGGTCGCCTCGTGGCGGAAGACCCGGCCCGGCGCCATGATGCGGATGGGCGGCTTGTTCGCCTCCATGTAGCGCACCTGGACCGGGCTCGTGTGCGTGCGCAGGAGCAGGCTCGAGGGGCCGTCCTTGCCGGCGAGATAGAAAGTGTCCTGCATGTCGCGCGCGGGGTGGTCGGCGGGGATGTTCAAGCCCTCGAAGTTGTAGCGCTCCGACTCGACCAGCGGTCCGTCCGCCAGGAGAAACCCCATTCCGGCGAGGATGTCCATCATCTCGCGCAGGGTCTCGGTGACGGGATGGAGGCGCCCGGGCGCCGCCGGCGCGGGCAAAGTCCAGTCGATGGACTCCTTCGCCAGGTCCGCAGTCACGGCCGCAGCCTCGAGCTTACGTTGTTCGGTCTCGAAGAATGAAACCAACTTGTCTTTTATCTCATTGGCCTCTGGCCCGAGGCGCTTTCGGTCTTCGATAGACCAATCCCTAAGTTTTTGAAAAAGACCCGAAAACTGTCCGCTTTGCCGGCCAAGATACTTTACCCGCAGCCCCTCAAGATTTTCGAGGTTGCGCCCGAGGCTTTCCAATTCGTCCTGGGCGGCTTTCAGTTGGTGCTTGAGCTCGAGGAGCCAGCCGTCGGGATTAAGAGTTCCCATGACCTTTCTCGACCTGATTTTAGGTTATTTGGGCGGATTTGAGGCGCCGCAAGATGCTTCGGATTCCGAACTATTGTTGACAATAGTTCGATCTTCGAAATAAATCGTGCGAAGCGCGGGCGAAAAAAAAGGCCGGCCCATGTGGGCCGGCCTTCTTTCAAGGGCTTAAGCAGCTTTGGACAGGGCCGCGAGCTTCTTGAAGGACGCCGCGTCGCGCAGCGCCATCTCCGAGAGCATCTTGCGGTTGATGGCCACGCCCGCCTTCTTGAGGCCGGCCATGAAGCGGCTGTAGCTCATGCCCTCCTCGCGGGCCGCCGCGTTGATGCGGGTGACCCAGAGGGAGCGGAACTCGCCCTTGCGGTCCTTGCGGCCGGTGAAGCCGTGGGTGAGGGACTTCTCGACCTGCTGGCGTACCGCACGCCAACGGGTCCGCTTGTCGCCGTAGCTGCCTTTGGCGATCTTAAAGTAGCGCTTCTTGTGACGACGGGTGGTGACGCCGGACTTGATTCTCATGGTGGCTCAGTTGTACGGGAGGTATTTGCGAAGGATCTCGCCCTCGGTGGCGGTGAGGGTGCGGGACTTGCGGTGCGACCGGGCGTGCTTGGCCGAGGACGGCGTCAGCAGGTGGCGCGTCGCCGCGCGCTTGTACTTCCACTTGCCGGAGGCGGTCCGCTTGAAGCGCTTCTTGGCGCCGCTGTGGCTCTTGATCTTGGGCATGTTCGTTCCTTTTTTTGGTTGGGGCGCGAAATCTAGTGCTTGGGCACCAGCGTCATCATCATGCGGTTGCGCTCGGAGGCCGGAGCCTGCTCCACGCTGGCCAGGGCCGAGAGCCGCTCCTCGATGCTCTTGAGGAGCTTCAGGCCGATGTCCTGGTGCTGCATCTGCCGGCCCCGGAAGACCACGGTGACGCGCACCTTGTCGTGGGCCTTCAGGAACTCCTCGGCGTGCTTGAGCTTGACGTCGAGATCGTGGACGCCGATCACCGGCGACAGCCGCACCTCCTTGAGCAATCCCGCCTTCTGGTTCTTGCGCGCCTCCCGCTGCTTCTTGTCCTGCTCGTACTTGAACTTCGAGAAATCGAGAATCTTGCAGACCGGCGGGTTCGCCTTGGGCGCGACCTCGACCAGGTCCAGGCCCTTCTGGCGCGCCGCCGCCAACGCCTCGTTGATGCCCTTGATCCCGAGCTGGGCGCCGTCGGAGTCGATGAGCCGCACCTGGGCGGCCCGGATCATCTGGTTGACGCGAGTTCCGATCTTCTGCGGCGGTGGGAAACCTCGTCCCCGGTTCGGGTAGGGCATCTAGTCGGGAAATCGTATCAAAACGCCGGGGACCCGTCAACCCGCGCGCGGAACCTTGCGCCGCTCCATGCCGAGGAGCGAGAGGACCTTGTGGATGAAGGTGCTCTTGTCGAAGGGCTTGAGCAGGAAGTCGTTGGCGCCGATGTTCATGGCCTGCCGGGCCGCCTCGCGGTGCCCCGTCAGCACCAGGATCGGCACCGCGGAGTTCTTGGGCGATTTCCGGATGCGCTCGAGCACCTCGAGGCCGCTCACCTGCGGGAGCATGATGTCGAGCACCAGCATGTCGTAGGTGTTCTGGGCCATGAGCTCGACGGCCTCGAGGCCGTCCCGGCTGGTCGTGATGATGAGGTTCTGGGAGAAGCTCGCCAGGAACAAGCGCAGGAGGTCGATGATGTCGGCGTTGTCTTCGACCATGAGGATGCGCTTGCGCTCCGCCCGCGGGCGGTGCTCTACGAGCACCTCGGGGGAGGCGGGGTCGGCGATAGGCAGCGCGATGCGGGCGGCGACGCCCTTGCCCAGGCCCTCGGACTCCACCCAGAGGCGGCCGCCGTGCAGCTCGACCACCTGCCGGGCGAGCGGCAGGCCGAGCCCCAGCCCGGGCACGTCGCGCGTGAGCTCCTTGTCGGCGTGGAAGAACCCCTCGAAGATGCGGGGCAGGGCCTCCGCGGCGATGCCTCGGCCCGGGTCGCGCACCGTGATCCAGGTCTCGCCGTTCGAGTGCGGCTCGGCCGCGACCCGGATGGCGCCGGACGCCGTGAACTTGACGGCGTTGTCAAGGAGGGCGTGGAGGGCTTCCGCGAGCTTCGCCCGGTCCCCCAGAACCCACATGGGGCTCGTCGGCAGCTCGCGCGTCAAGCTCAGGCCCGGCTTGGGCGGGGTCTTCCAATGGTGGTCGAGCGTCTCCTCGAGGAAGGCCCTCAAATCCAGGGGATGGAGCAGGACCTGCTGCATCCCGGCCTTCGTCTCCTTGAAGGCCAGGAGCTCGTTGACCATCTGGAGGAGCCGCTCTCCCCGCGTGCGGATGGTCTTCAGCGCCAGCTTCTGATGGGGGAGCACGGGCCCCAGATCGCCGTCCTCCAGCGTCTTGGCGTAGCCCAGGATCACGGCCAGCGGGGTGCGCAGCTCGTGGCTGACCCCGGAGAGGAACTCGTCCTTCATGCGGCCGACGAGGCGCAGCTCGGCGTTCTCGGACTGGACTCGGTGCATCTCCGCGCTGCGGCGCAGGAGCTCCTCGATGTCGGCCGACTCCAGCTCCCCGTGGGCCAGGGCGTCGATGGCCCCGTGCTTGAGGGCGTCCACGGCCGTGCGGCCGCCCAGCGTCTGGGCGGTCCAGACCACGGAAACCTTCGGATGCAGCTGGCGGATCTGCTCCAGAAGGGCGAAGCCGGCCCCGTCCGCGAGGGTCTCATCGATGAAGGCGATGTCGCGGACCTTCTGGCGCAGTTCCTGCAGGGCCTCGCGGGTGGAGGCGCACTCCTCTCCCTCCACGGCGAATGTCCGGGATCCGAGCATCCGCTCGAGGATGGCCGCGCGGCGCTTGGCTTCTCCGCCGGCGACGAGGATGCGAAGGCGCGGAAGACTCTTGGAGGAAACCATGGGTCCGAGGCCCAGTATGCCCGCTCAAACGAATCTTGTCCATACCTGGGGGGGCCGGGCACGGATTGATTTGAGGGCGCGATTAAGTTATCTTAACCCTCGTCGGGCAATTCTTCCCCGTATCCACCTTGAAAACCATGACGCAGACTAGAGCCGTTCATCCGGACGTCGAGCGCGTGCTTTTGGACACGGCCGCGGTCCAGGCGCGCATCCAGGAGCTGGGCGCTCAGATCACCCGCGATTACGCCGGCAAGAAGCCCGTTTTCATCGGCATCTTGAAAGGCGGCGTCATGTTCCTGGCCGATCTGCTGCGGGCCGCGGACCTCGACTGCCAGGTGGACTTCATGTGCCTGGCGTCCTACTCGGGGGCGTCCTCGAGCGGGGTGGTCCGGCTGCTCCTGGATCTTCGGGAGAGCATCACGGACCGGGACGTGCTCGTGGTCGAGGATATCGTGGACACCGGCCTCACCTTGAGCTACCTCCTCCAAAACCTCAAGACCCGGCGGCCGCGGAGCCTCGAGATCTGCACCCTCCTCGACAAGGCGGAGTGCCGCAAGGTCCGCGTCGAGCCGAAGTACGTGGGCTTCAAGATCCCCAACGAGTTCGTGGTGGGCTACGGCCTCGACTTCGAGGAGGCCTACCGGAACCTTCCATATATAGGCGTCCTGAAGAAGTCGGCGGCGGAGGCGCGGAGCGCAAAGGCATGAACCCGGCTCAGAAGAACGTTCGTCAGCTCTTGGTGTGGCTCGTTGGTCTGTCCATCCTGTTGGCGCTGTTCCAGAGCCTCAACAAGATCGCCAACGAGGTGGAGATCCCGTACTCGTCCTTTAAAGAGCAGCTCAAGACCGGCCGGGTCTCCGAGGTCACCATGCGCCCCGACCTCATCCACGGCCAGTTCCGCGACGAGAAGGGCACGGTTCACCAGTTCCGCACCTTCCCGCTGCCCGACCCGAACCTGGTCAGCGAGATGGACGCGGCCAAGGTCACGGTCTATAAGGGAGAGCCCGACAAGAGCTGGCTCACCGCGGTGGCCGTCAACGTCGCCTGGGTGATCCTCTTCTTCGGCCTCTGGTGGATGTTCTTCATCCGACAGGTGCAGGTGGGCGGCAAGCAGGCCCTTTCCTTCGGCAAGTCCCGCGCGCGCATGCAGTCGCCGGATAAGAAGAGCAAGGTCACCTTCGGCGACGTCGCGGGCTGCGACGAGGCCAAGGAGGAGCTCGTCGAGATCGTCGAGTTCCTCCGGGACCCGGCGAAGTTCCAGAAGCTGGGCGGCAAGATTCCGAAGGGCGTCCTCCTCTACGGGCTGCCGGGCACCGGCAAGACCCTGCTCGCCCGCGCCGTGGCCGGGGAGGCCGGCGTGCCCTTCTTCTCCGCCTCGGGCTCCGAGTTCGTGGAGATGTTCGTGGGCGTGGGCGCGGCCCGCGTGCGCGATCTGTTCGAGCAGGCCAAGAAGGCCGCTCCGGCGGTGGTTTTCATCGACGAGCTCGACGCGGTGGGCCGCCACCGCTTCGCCGGCATCGGCGGCGGGCACGACGAGCGCGAGCAGACTTTGAACCAGATCCTGGTCGAGCTGGACGGCTTCGAGAGCAAGGAGGGCGTCATCCTCATCGCCGCCACGAACCGCCCCGACGTGCTCGACCCGGCGCTGCTGCGCCCCGGCCGCTTCGACCGCCACGTCAACGTGCCCAGCCCCGACAAGCGCGGGCGCGAGGCCATCCTCAAGGTCCACTCCAAGGGCGTGAAGCTCGCGCCCAGCGTCGACCTCGAGGTGATCGCGCGCCGCACGCCCGGCTTGGTCGGCGCGGACCTGGCGAACCTGGTCAACGAGGCCGCCCTCCTCGCGGCGCGCCGCAACAAGGAGCAGGTGGAGATGTCCGAGCTCGAGGAGGCCATCGACCGCGGGATGGCCGGGCCCCAGCGCAAGAGCCGCATGATCTCCGACAAGGAGAAGCGCGTCATCGCCTACCACGAGTGCGGCCACACCTTGGTGGCCAAGCTCCTCCCCGGGACCGATCCGGTGCACAAGGTCTCGATCATCCCCCGAGGCCCGGCCTTGGGCTACACCCTCCAGCTGCCGCTCGAGGACCGCTACCTCACCACCAAATCCGAGATCCTCAACCGGCTCTGCGTGCTGCTGGGCGGCCGCTGCGCCGAGGAGCTGGTGTTCGACGAGATCACCACCGGCGCGGCCGATGACCTGAACAAGGCCACCGCCTACGTCCAGAAGCTGGTTATGGAGTTCGGGATGAGCGAGACGGTCGGGCCCGTGGTCTTCCGCAAGGAGGAAGAGGTGTTCCTCGGGCGCGACATCGCGCGGGGACCCGGCTACTCCGAGAACACCGCGCAGATCATCGACGTGGAGATCAAGAGCATCCTCCAGGCCTGCCAGAAGAAGGTGCGGGACCTCCTGTCCAAGAACAAGAAAGTCCTGGACGCCTTGGCCGAAAAGCTCGTCGAGAAGGAAGTTCTCGAGGCGGACGAGGTCAGCGCGATCCTGGCCGCCGCCGCCGCGTAGTCCCCGTGTCCCGGTCGGCCCTTTCCCAAATCCCGTCTTTGTCCCTCGAGCTCGAGGCTCGGGCGCGGAGCCTCGGCCGGCCGCTCCTGATGGGGATCGTCAACCTCACTCCCGACTCCTTCTTCGCGCCGAGCCGCGCCTCGGCCCAGGCCGCCGTGGACGCCGCCCTGCGCCTCGAGGCGGAAGGGGCCGATCTTCTCGACCTAGGCGGGGAGTCCACCCGTCCGGGCGCGGAGCCGGTGAGCGTCGAAGACGAGCTCGCGCGCGTGCTGCCCGTGCTCGAGGCCGTCGCGGCCCGGGCGAAGGTCCCGCTTTCGATCGACACCCGCAACGCCGAGACGGCGCGCCGGGCGCTGTCGGCGGGGGCGCGCGTTCTCAACGACGTGAGCGCGCTCCGCCACGACGCCGCGATGGGCGCCGTCGCCGCGGAGTACCCGCTCGTCGTCCTCATGCACATGCGCGGGGACGACCCCCGCCGCATGCAGGACGAGCCGCGCTACGGCGACGTGGCGGCGGAGGTCTCGGCTTTCCTGCGCGAGCGCCTGGAGGCCCTCGGGCGTGCCGGGGGCGACCCGGCCCGCGCCTGGATCGATCCGGGGATCGGCTTCGGAAAGACCGCGGAGCACAACCTCGAGCTGTTCCGCCGCCTCGAGGAGCTGCGCTCCCTGGGCCATCCGCTTCTCGTCGGCGCTTCGCGCAAGTCCTTCCTGGGCGGCGCGCCCGAGGA
>DATLOS010000058.1:0-11818 GCA_035536155.1 Elusimicrobiota bacterium | reverse complement strand
CCGCCCCGCCCGTCGACGAGCCCCCGATCGGCTCGGCGATGAAGGCCGCGACGGTCTCCGGGCCCTCGCGGTGGATCGCCTCCAAGAGCGCCGAGCCCGAGCAGGCCGGGCACTCCGGCCGCTCGCCCTGGCACTGGCAGCGGTAGGCGTAGGGCGCGGGTATGCGCGGCACGTCGACCAACCACTCGCGGAAGTAGGTCTTGTAGTGCTCGCGCGCCGAAGCCGAGAGCGCCAGAAGGGTGTTGCCGTGGTAGCCCGGCGTGCGCGCGATCACCTTGTGCTTCTTGGGCTTGCCGGTCTCGACGAAGTACTGGCGGGCGAACTTCAAGGCCGCCTCGACGGCCTCGGAGCCGCTTCCCAAGAAGTACGCCTTGTCCAAGCCTTTGGGGTTCAAGGCGGCGAGCTCGGCCGCCAAAGCCTCGGCCGGCTCGTGGGTGAAGGCGGTGCCGTTGACGTAGGCGACCTTGCGCGCCTGCTCGGCCATCGCGTCCGCGATCTCGCCCAAGCCGTGGCCCAGGTTGGCCACGAAGGCCCCCCCGCAGGCGTCCAGGTAGCTCTTGCCCGCCTCGTCGAAGAGCCGGCAGCCCTCGCCGCGGACGATCTTCGGGAAATCCTTGGCGAGCTTGCGGTAGAAGACGGGGCTGTCGGGGTAGCGCGGCATCAGACCGGGACCGACTGCCCTTCCTGGGCGGCGAAGCACTTCAAGCCGCTGTTGGCGTTCTTGATGCGCTCGAGGCAGTAGGCCACGTAGCGGTCCATCATCTCGTCGGTGTGGGTGGGATCGTGGTGGAAGATGGCGAGCTGCTTGGCGTTGGCGGCGATGGCGCGGTCCACGGCGTCGTCGAAGGTGCTGTGGCCCCAGCCTTTCTTGACCAGGTATTCCTGCTCGGTGTACTGCGCCTCGCAGATCAAGAGGTCGGTGTCCCGGGCGAACTCGACGATCCCGTGGTCTTGGCGCTCGGTCGAGGCGCTCTCGCCGTGCAGGCGCGCGAAGGGCTCGTGGTCGCTGATGTAGGTGACGGAGCCGCCCGGCGAGTCGAAGCGAAAGCCTATCGCCACGCCGGGGTGGTTGAGGAAGTGGTAGGAGACCTTCACCGGCCCGAACTCGAGCGGGCCCTCGAGCTCGACGAAGTGGAGCGCGGAGGCGAGGCTCTGCAAGGGGACGGGGAAGTAGTCCGCCGCCATCTGCCCGCGGAAGACCTTCTCCAGGCTCTTGCCCGCGGCGCGCACGCTGTAGACGGTGAAGCTGTTCTGCGGGCCGTAGAGCGGGGTGAAGAACGGGAACCCCTGGATGTGGTCCCAGTGCGTGTGCCCGACGAAGACCTTGGCGTGGATGGGCTTGTCCTTGAACTCCTCCTGCAGGGCGATGCCCAGCTCGCGGATGCCGGTCCCCGAGTCGATGAAGAAGATCTGGTCCCCCATGCGCAGCTCGGTGCAGGAGGTGTTGCCGCCGTAGCGCATCGTCTTGGGGCCCGGCGCGGGCGAAGAGCCCCGCGTGCCCCAGAAGCGCACGCTCACCGGCCCCGCCCCGGTCTTGGCCCTGAGCGGGCCCGTCTCGGGCAGGCGCGTGCGCGCCCGGGGCGTGAATCTCGGATCGGAGGCGTCGACCGCGGGGCAGCTCTCGTCGGCCCCGTTCATGTTGAGGAGCTTTTTGACCGACTTCATCAAGTCCTTCAGGTTGTAGGGCTTGATCAGGTAGGCGTCGGCCCCCGCCTGCAGGGCCTGCTCGATGTCGGCCAGATAGGACTTGGAGGAGGTGATGAGGATCTTGAGCCCCGCGTTCTGGGTCTTGTCCGCGCGCAGGTGCTGGCACACCTCGTAGCCGTGCATGCGCGGCATCATGAGATCGAGGATGACCAAGTCGGGCTTGTACTCCGCGGCGACCTCGAGGCCCTCCCGCCCGTCCTCGGCCGTGCGCACCTCGAAGTTGGGCTCCGTGGAGAGCGCGACCGAGACGAACTCGGAGATCGAGGTGTCGTCGTCGACGACGAGGATCTTGAGCTTCAACCCAGCGCCCTCAAGGTGTCCTCGAGGCTGCCGAGCTGGCCCTGGAGCTCGGCGCGGCGGCCGCGCAGGCGCGAGACCTCGGCCTCGGGGGCGCGGCTCACGAAGGCTTGGTTGCCGAGCTGGCCGTCGAGCTTGGTCCGCTCGGCGCCCAGCTTCTCGACCTCCTTCATGAGGCGCTTCTTCTCCTTATCGAAGTCGATGACGCCCGCCAGGGGCACGAAGAAGGTGAGCTCGCCCGCGACCGCGGTGGCGGACTGGGCCGGCCGCCCTCCCCCCGCGGGCTCCAGGGACTCGAGCCGGGCCAAGTGGGCGACGTACGCCGACTGCGCGACCACGTCCTTCTCCTTGCGCGAGCCCTTGCCCGCGTAGAGCACCTTGAGTTTGAGCCCGGGCGGGACGTTGAGCTGGGAGCGCAGGGCGCGGATCGAGGCGACGGCCTCCATGACCGGGGCCATGGGCGCGGGGTCGACGGCGTAGGGCCCGTCCTTGCCCGGCTGCACGCGCGCCTCGACCAAGAACCGCGCCTTCTCGCCGGTGTAGGGCTTCAAGGCCTGGTAGAGCTCCTCGGTGATGAAGGGCATGAAGGGGTGCAGGAGCTTCAAGGTCTCGTTCAAGACCCCGACCAGGACCTCGCGCGCCGCCTCCTTGCCCGCCCCGTCGGGCCCCTGCAGGCGGATTTTCGCCAGCTCGATGTACCAGTCGCAGAACTGGTCCCAGAGGAACGCGTACACCGCGTCGGCCGCGGCGGCGAACTCGAAGCGGCTCATGAGCTCGGCGGTCCGGCGGCTCAAGGCGTGCAGCTCCGCGGTGATCCAGTAGTCGGCCAGCTCCCAGCCCGGCTCGGGCTTGGCGCCGCGGCCCAAGACGCTCGCGTAGGGCCTCTCCGGGCGCTCGGGCAGGTTCATCTGCACGAAGCGCGAGGAGTTCCACACCTTGTTGGCGAAGTTGCGCGCGCCCACGATCGACTGCTCGGCGTAGGGGATGTCCTTGCCCGGGTAGGCCTGGCGCGTCAGGGAGAAGCGGAAGGCGTCGGTGCCGTGCGCGTCCATCATGAGGAGCGGGTCGATCACGTTGCCCAAGGACTTGGACATCTTCTTGCCGCTCTTGTCGCGGACGATGCCGTGGATCACGGCGTCCGCGAAGGGCGCCTTGCCGGTAAAATGCAGGCCCATCATCTGCATGCGCGCGACCCACAAGTAAAGGATCTCGTAGCCCGTCACGAGCGTCGAGGTCGGGTAGAAGAACTTGAAGTCCTTCGTCTCCTCGGGCCAGCCGAACACCGAGAGCGGCCACAGCGCGGAGGAGAACCACGTGTCCAGGACGTCCGGGTCCTGGAACCAGTCCGTTCCGCCGCAGCTGCCGCAGGGACCGGGCTTGGCGGATTGGATTTTAACCCTGGAAAGCGCGCCCGAATCTTTCGCCAGGCCGGAGACGTGGATCGACTCGGCCCGGGCCTCGACGTCGGCCAGGGGGATGGCGTCGTCTTGGACCAGGTGCTTCAAGGTCTGAACGCCCTCCTGGCCGGGCCAGGAGACCAGCACCTTGTCCCCGTCGCAGAACACGCAGTACCAGGCGGGTATGCGGTGGCCCCACCAGATCTGGCGCGACAAGCACCAGTCGCGGATGTTCTCCAGCCAGTCGCGGTACGGGCCCTCCCAGGTGTCGGGCCAGAGCCGGAACTTGTCCTCCTCCAGGGCGCCGAGCGCCTTCTCGGCCAAGGGCTCCATGCGCATGAACCACTGCTCCGAGACCAGGGGCTCGATCACCTGCTGGCAGCGGTAGCAGACGCCGACGGAGTTGCGGTGGTCCTCGATCTTCTCGAGGAGGCCCGCGGCCTCCAAATCGGCGGCGGCCTTGTCGCGGGCCTTCTCTCTAGAGAGCCCGGCGAAACCCGCGCCCGCCTCGGCCGACATCTTGCCGTCGTAGCCGATGACGCGGACCGGGCCGCCCATCTCGGCCTTGTGGCGCTGCCAGATCTCGAAGTCGTTGGGGTCGTGGGCCGGCGTCACTTTCAAGGCGCCGGTGCCGAAGGCGGCGTCGACGTGGGCGTCGGCCACCACCGGGATCTCCCGGTTGGCCAAGGGCAGGACCACCTTCTTGCCGACGAGCGCCTTGTGGCGCGCGTCCTCGGGGTTCACGGCGACGGCCGTGTCGCCCAGCATGGTCTCGGGGCGGGTGGTGGCGACGACCAGGAACTTCCCCGGCTGCCCGGCGACGGGGTAGCGGATGTGCCAGAGCTTGCCGCCGCGCTCCTCGTACTCCACCTCGATGTCGGAGAGGGCGGTGTTGCAGCGCACGCACCAGTTGACCATGCGCTCGCCGCGGTAGATGAGCCCCTGCTTGAACAAGGTCTCGAAGGCGTGAGTCACCGAGCGCGCCCGGGGCTCGTCCATGGTGAAGGCGAGGCGGTCCATGTCGAGGGAGGCGCCCAGGCGCCCGAGCTGGCCCAGGATGGTGCCCTGGCACTGCTTGGTCCACTCCCGCATCTTCTCCAAGAAAGCGGCGCGGCCCAAGGCGTGCCGGGACATGTTCTGGGTCTTGAGCTGCTTCTCCATCACGTTCTGGGTCGCGATGCCGCCGTGGTCGGTGCCCGGGACCCAGCACGCCTCCTCGCCGCAGAGCTTGCGCCAGCGGATGAGGACGTCCTGGAGCGTATTGTTTAAAGCGTGGCCGATGTGGAGCGCACCGGTGACGTTCGGCGGCGGGATGACGATGGTGTAGGCGCGCTTGCCGTCGTCGCGCGCCGCGGCCTTGGCGGCGCCGCCCTCTTTCCAGGCGGCCGACCACTTCTTCTCGACCGCGTCCGGGGTATAGGCCTTGTCTAGCACAGGTCCGAATTATAAGAAAATCCGCGGCCCGGAAGTTGCGGGATTGTTAAATCGGGCTAACGGAAGCGCAGGATCGGCGGGGGCGCCGCCGCGCTCTGGCGCTTGGGGAGCTTCTGCAAGGGGACCTCGAGCTCCTCGGGGGTCTGCTTCATGCTCCCGTCCCGCTGGGGTTCCTGGTGGATGACGGAGAGCGCGACCTTGTCGCCCTTGCCCTTCTTGGCCAAGGCCTTCTTGAAGGCGCCGAAGGGGTCCTGCTTGGGCAGGGCGGCGCCGTCGATCGCCGCGATGACGTCGAAGCGGCGCAGCGCCGAGCCCTGGGGCGCGCCCGCGACCCAGAGGCCGACGCCCTTGCCGTCGTCGTCCCGAATGAGCTGGTAGCTCGCCTCGATGCCGTAGTCCGCGAGCTCGCCGTCCTTGCGGTACTGCGCCAGCGCCGCCTGGAGCACGTCGCTCTTGACCGAGAAGCTGACGTCGCGGCCCTGGGCCGGGATGGACTGGTTCATCCCCACGACCTCGCCCTTGATGTTGACCACCGGCCCGCCGGAGTCGCCGGGCTGGATGCTGGTCGAGGTCTGGATGCAGTTCGCGTAGGCGTTCGAGACCGCGCTGTCGCAGCGCTGGACCTGGCCCGAGTTCATGCCGATGCCCATGCCCAAGGCGTTGCCGTAGGCCACGACCATGTCGGCGCGCCGGATCGCGGAGGCGTCTCCGAACGGGAGGGCGGGCCAGTCCTTGCGCTCCCCTTCGATCTGGAGGATGGCGATGTCGCGCTCGGGGGCCACGGCCACGACCTTGGCCTTGCGGGCGGAGACGCTGTCCGACTGGACGGTGACCTCCTTGGCGTCGCCGATCACGTGCGCGCAGGTCATCATGACGCCGGAGGCGTCCACGATGAAGCCCGTGCCCTTCCCGCTTCCCCGCTCGATCTGCAGGACCGAGGGATCCACGTGGGCGTGGAGCTCCTGAAGGGCGGCCTCGCGCTCCTTGAGGGGCTTCCACCACTCGTCCTTGGGCTTCTTCACGGCCTCCTTCTGGGCCTCGACGACCTGGCCGAGGACGCCGCCCAGCGCCCCGAAGAACTCCGCGGGCGAGAGCGGCTCGGCGGCCCGGAGCGTCGCCGGAGCCAGGAGGACGGACAGCGCGAGGAGGCGCGAGGACGTGTTCATTGCCTCCAATTATAAGGGGGTGTCCCGGCGCGGGAGAGGGCCGAAAGGGGAATTTTGAGCGCGGCATTGGTCCCAGGGGACCTGGGACGTCTCGCGTTCGCGCGCCGGGATTTTCTAGAATCGCCGCGATGAACATCGATTTGATCGTCGCCGCCTTGATCCTGCTCTCGGCGATCTCCGGCTACTACTCCGGCGCGGTGCGCCAGCTCTCCCACTGGATCGCGCTCGCCGCGGCCTTCCTGTTCCACAAGCGCGTCGCGGCCGCCGTCGTCCCCGTGGTCGCGGGCCAGACCGGCGGCACGGGCTCCTTCGCCTCGGTCGTGGTGCGGCTCATGATATTTCCCCTCATCATGTTCCTGGCCGGCCTGCTGGCCCGCGGGATCTTGAACGCGATCGAGCCCGGCGACGAGCGCGGCCCCCTCGACCAGGGCCTGGGCATCTTCGTCGGCCTGACCAAGGGCGCGGCCCTCCTTTATCTTTTCGGCTGCATCGTGATCGGCATCGAGGAGCCGCTGGCCAAGATGGGCTTCGACCTGCGCCCGCAGGCGAAGTCCTCCTCCTTCCTCGCCTACGCCCGCGAGCACAACGTCTTCGAGCTCCCCGCCGGCGCCGGGATCAAGCGCCTCCTGCCCAAGAAATCCTAGACCTTCTGGACGGCGTCCTGCGGGGGCGCCAGGTTCCGGAGCTGGTCCGCGGGGACCTGGGCGGCCTCTTGGGGCGCCAGCAGCGGAACGGTGAAATAGAAGGTCGAGCCCTTTCCCAGGGCGCTGCGCACGCCGATCGAGCCGCCGTGCGCCTGCAGGATCTCCTTGGCGATGCTCAGCCCCAGCCCCAGGCCCCCGGGCCGCAGCTCGCGCCCGTTCTTCGCCTGAAAGAACGTCTCGAAGACCCGGGCGGCGTCCTTAGGGTCGAGCCCGATGCCCGAGTCCTTGACCGAGACCCGCGCCAGCTCCCCGTCGGCCGCGGCGGAGACCTCCACCGAGCCCCCCTGCGGCGTGTACTGGAGGGCGTTGCCGCAGAGGTTCTGGAGGACCTGCATCAGGCGCTGGGGGTCGCCGTTGACGGCCAGCGCCCCGTCGCCCGGCGCGATGGAGAAAGCGATGCCCCGCTTCTTGGCGAGCGGCGCGATCCGCAGGCCGATCTCGGCCAGCACGGCGCGCAAGTCGATGGGCCGGCGGGTGACGCGGAGCTTTCCCGCCTCCATCGCCGCCACGTCCATCAAGTCGGAGGTGAGGAAGCGGATGGCGTTGGCGGAGGCGATGATGCTCCTCATCATCGCCTCCGCCTGAGGGCCCTGGAGGCCGTCCTTTAAGAGCTCGGTGCCGCTGATGAGCACCGACATGGGGCTGCCCATGTCGTGGGTGAACATCATGAAGAACTTGGACTTGATCTCGTTGAGCTCGGAGAGCTTGTCGATGAGCTGCTGCGTCGAGCGCGCGATCCCCTTGGCGATCAAGAACCCCAGGAGCGCGGTGGCCGCCATGCCCGCCAGGCCGATGAGGAGCAGGCGCCGCCGCAGGGCCTTCACCGGGCCGAGGGCCTTGTCCCAATCCTGCAGGATGTAGACCTCGCCCTCGTCGGGGATCGAGAACATCGACACGACGCTGCGCCGGCCTCTCGGGCCGATGAAGACCTGGGCGCCGGGCTTGATGGCGCCCATCGCCGCCTGGAGCGCCTCCGCGTCCTCCGACGGCAGGTCGGAGGGCAGGAGCTTCCCGTCGAGCGCCAGGGCGATGCGGTAATCGGCGGCCCCGGCGCCGTTTTCCCGGGTGCCGCCGCTCATGCGCACGCCCGCCGCGAGAAATCCCGGCTGCGGCACCTTGAAGGGCGCGATGCAGGTGCGGTAGGCGGTGTCGCCGATGAAGCGCGCCTTGTGGACCACCTCTGCGCTCTTGACCGCGCGCTCGAACTCCGGCCAGAACATGAGCGTCGAGCCCACGGGCATCGCCTCGAGGGTGGACTCCTTGACCTGGCCCGCCGCGTCGGAGATGACGTAGAACTCGACCTTCGAGTCCGCCATCGGCATCGAGCCCCAGGTCTGGGCCAGCTGGGGCAGGGTGGTGAGCAGCATCCGCACGATCGCGTTGGGGTTGCTCAGGTCGATGCTCGACTGGAAATTGAGCAGGGCGCTCTTGACCCCCTGGACGTTCGAGGCGATCTTTCCCTCGAGGTTGGAGCGGGTCGCTTGGATGCGCCCGTCGATCTCGGCGAGGACCTGGCGGCTCTGCTGGCTGTAGACCGCGCTGAGCGTCGCGGCCAAGACCGCGCCTTGAAGGGCCAGAAAGCCGCCCAGGATCTGCGCGTAGATGGGGATCCGCTTCATGCGCCTTTAGGGAGGATAGGGCCGGGGCCGGCGACTGTCAAGGCGGCCCGGCCGCCGGCCGGATCGGGGTTCCTTGACAAGACCCGGCCCCGGACCTAGATAAGGAAAGGACATGGCGATCGCGCACCTGTGCGGGCTTCTTCTCACGGCTTCGCTGGCCCTGGCGCCGGCGGCCCGCGCCGACACCGAGGAGACGCGGACCTGGTCGCAGCTGCGGGCGCGCTACGGCGAGCGCCTCGGCCCCGCCCACGACTCCGTCGCCGCCCTCCTCGACGACTCCGCCCAGTTCCGGCGCAACGAGCAGGGCGAGCTCTACGCGGACATCCCCGCGCGCAGCGGCGGCCAGGGCGTGGTCCTGCGCTTCTCCCCCCGCATCCAGCCCGCGACCGGCCAGCCCGGCCAAGAGCAGGCCCTGGTGATGATCGCCGGCGCCGAGGGCCAGGAGACGCACACGCCCATCGAGCTGCGCGCGAGCGGCCTGGTGGCCGTCCCCGTGGCCCCGGAAGGCGAGACGCCGCCTCCCCCCTTCGCGGTGAGCGTGTCCCGGACCGGCGACGGCGTCGACGTGGCCGCGGGCGAGCCGCTGTCGCGGCCCAAGCCCGTCTTGCCCGCCCACCTCTTCACCGCCCACACGGACGGCGACCAGCCGGCGGAACGCCCGCGCCTGCCTTCGGCGCCGCCCATGGTCGTGCCCGAGGGCGGCGGCGAGACCACTTACCTCAGCGGCGACCGGGTGTATCAGGACCGGGACGGGCGGCGGGTCTACCTCGAGCCCGGCGACGACCGCCGAGTCTGGGCCCAGGAGACGCGAAACGGACCGTTCATCCTCCAAGGCGAGCGCGACGCCGACGGCCCGGGGCGCCTCACCGGCTACGTGGCGGACGCCGTGCGCCGGACGATGTCCGACCGCATCCTGCGGGCGACCGGCGCCGTCCTGGCCTCGAGCCAGTACTCCATGGGAGCGGCCAACCCCAACCTATTTATCTACAACGGCCCGGACGCGGCCTACCGCGGTCTGCCCATGCTGCGCATGGCGGACGGCCGCCTGCTCATGCGCGGCCTAACCCCCGACGCGCCGGTGCGCATCATGGACTTAAACGGGCGCTGGTCGCTCATGAACACCCTCTCCGACCCGGTGCGCGACTCCTTGGCCGTCCTCGACGCCAACCGCCTGGACCCGCCGGCGCGCTGGGGCCCGGGAACGGCGGCCCCGCCCGGCCTCGCGACCCCGCGCACGCGCATCACCTTCTCCGCCGACCCCGAGCCGGGCCAGTACCGCTTGGCCGCCAACGGCGACATCCTCTACCGTCCGCGCGAGGGCGACCCCTACCGGGTGGGCCGCCTCGTCTCGATGGGCGAGGCCCGGGCCATGGTCATCAACGACCGGCTCTACTCCAGCGCCGACCTGCAGCGCGGCGGCGCCCCGACCGCCTTCAGCGGCGACCTGCGCCTGATCGGCGGCCGCGACGTGCGCCTGCGCGTGCACGCCGGCGACTACGTCCACTCCGTGCGCCCGCGGGGCGAGGAGCCCACGCCCATGATCGCCGTCGACTTCAGACGAGTCCCCTGGGACCGGACGCTCACCCCGGGCTTCCTGGGCCCGGACGGCTACATCTACAGCCAGGGCGAGAACGGCTGGATCACGCGGGGCTCCTTCCTCTGGGATCGCGCCCGCTGAGGCCGCGACGTCAGCCGCGCCGCGCGGCGAGCAGCCGCCCCGCCGCGTAGCTCGCGGCAACGAGCAGGAGCGCCGCCAGGATCCAGCCGCCCGCCGCCGGGGCCTGCGGGGCGGCAGGCGCGCCCTTTCGGATGGCGCGCCCCTCGCCCCGCGCCAGGCGGTCCAGGGCGTCCTCGAAGTCGCGCTCGAGCGAGGGGTCGAGCTCGGCCGCGCGCTTGAAGTCTCCGAGCACGCCCGCCTTGGGCTGGCCCAGCCCCTCGCGCGCCAGCGCCCGCTCCTGGTAGGCGCGCGCGCTCCGGGAGTCGACGGCCAGCGCGCGCTCGGCGTCCTTGAGCGCCTCGGCGCGGCGGCCCAGGTCGTTGTAGGCCGCGGCGCGCACGATAAGCATGATGGTGAGATCGGGCTTGACCGCGAGCACCCGCGAGGCGTCTTCCGCCGCGCGGCCATAGTCCCGCAGGTTCCAGGCGGCCAGGGCGCGGGCGGCCGAGGCGCGCGGGCTTCCCTCATCCATCTTGAGCGCGGAGCTCGCGATGCCGAAGGCGCTCATGAAGTCGCGGCGCTTGAGCGCCCGCTCCGCGGCGCCGAGCGCGCGGGCGTAGCTGCGGCCCTCCTCGGTCTTGTAGGGTGCTAGCTCGGGGTCGTCGTCGCGCGCGCCCGCCGCGGCCGGGGCGTAGGGGCTTTGCGGCAGGGAGGCGGGCTCCTGGCCCGGGCGCTTGGGCTCGGGGACCTTCATGTCCGAGCCGCCGGCTGGGCGGCCTTTCGAGAGCATGTAGAGCGCGTGCGCGACGGGGTCGCCGGGGGCGGCTTGGAGCGCCTTCTGCGCGTCCTCGGCGGCCTTGGGGAAATCCTTCGCGGCATAGTGCGCCAGGCCGCGGGTGGTGAGCGGGAAGGGATCTTGTGGCGCGAGAGGCAGCGCCTGGTCGGCGTGGGCCAAGGCCTTGGGGATGTCGCCCGCCTGGAGATAGGCGCGCGCGGCGCTCGTTTGGACGGCGGCGCTTTTGGGATTTTTCTCGGCGACGGCCTCCACCTTTTGGATGGTCTCGGCGAGATTCTCGTCGAAGGCTTGCTGGGTCAGTTTTCCAGAGTTGCGCTGCTGCTGGAGGGCGCCGATGTGTTCGATGGAACGCTCAATATTGTCCACGATGAGCGCGTCTCGCTCTTCGAGCGGACTTGTCGCCGTCGAATCACTCTGACTGACGATGCGATGCGATTGGGAGTCCGCGCTCAGGATTGGGACTTGGGTGAAAATCAGAAGTCCGAAGAGGATGCCTTTCTTGGACATTTTGAAGGATTTGGTAGTATGGATCGCTTTCAGGAAGCCCGCAAGAATGAACATTCTTCCCGTCGTATTATCCTTGGCGATGAGCAATTTCCTTGGAGCGCCCGCTGCGGCGACCGTCGCTAAAAGCCGGGCGACGAGCCTGCGCGACTTCGTGAAGATGACCCTTGACCGCGGGTTTCCGGCCAAGCTCCCACGAGCAATCGCTCGCGTCATCGGCGTGCCCGAAGATTCATCGTATCACGGCATTGCCGTCTTTAGAGAACAAACCAAAGACGACATGTATCACAGCTTTCGCGTCCTAGCTGAGCCTTCTAACGATAAATCGGGATTCTTTTTTGAGACGGGCCGAGATTCTGCACAAACAAACGAGACGTTCTATTTCTTGGCTTCAACTACTGGGGATTTGAGCAGGGCCATTCTTATCACAGGGAAATTCGATGCGGCGGGCCACTCGATAAAGGGTTCCGGCGTGGTAACCGAACGAGAGATCAATTCGCCCGAAATCCAAGCGCTATTCCAGCACGAGCTCGACTT
>DATLOS010000057.1:0-2494 GCA_035536155.1 Elusimicrobiota bacterium | reverse complement strand
CGGACGAGCCCGCCGGCGCGTTCGAGGAGCGGCGCGTTCCGGCCGTCGGCCGCCAGGGGCGGGAGCCGGTCCGGCGGCAGGTGCGCCTGGTGGAACGCGGCCGTGCTCGCCGCGCGAATCCGCTGCTGCTCGAAGAAGTTGGGGTCGACCTGGCTGGGGAAGCCGTCCAGGGGGACGCCGTCGTCCCGCAACGCCGATTCGAACGACGAAAGGCCCCCGGCCTGGCCGTCAAAGAGGCCGCCTAACGGATCCGGATCCACCGCCAGGGCCGCCGCGATCTCCTCGTCGGAGGCGCCGGCCGGCGACCCGAAGAAGGGGGTCGAGCGTCGGGGGACGACGTCGAAGGCTCCCGCGAGGCGCTCGCTGCGCTCGGCGTCCCTTTGCTCGGACTCCCGCCGTTGCCGCTCGGCGGCCCCCAGCAGCTGCTCCCGCAGGAACTGGTTGTCCGCGCGCGCATTCTCGATCCGGTTGATCCGCTCGGACTGCCGGAGGCGCTGCACGGCGGCCTGCTCCGGGGTCGGACCCGACGACGACGGGGAGAAGAGCATCTTGAGGAAGATGTCCTCGGCCACGGCCAGGGTCCCGAGCGCCACGAGGTCCCGGTCCTTGTGGACGATTCCCTTGGTGATCGCTTCCAGCCCCTGATCCGTCAGCGATTTGTTCGCGCCGGCGGCGCCGCCCGCCAGGCCGTGGCCCTTGCGGTGGGACGCGAGCCACCCATCGGCCTGATCCTTATGGCGGGTCGGCAGGCGGTAGTCTTTGTCGCAGAGCTTGCAGTGCCAGACCCAGTCGCCGCCGAAGGTGCCGCCAAACCCCGACGTATAGGACTGCATATGCGTCCAGTCGCCATCTTCGTCGGCGGCGGCGCCGGCGGAAAGCAGACAGAGCAGGACGAGAGGCCCGGCGACGCGCATCAATCCCCCCGCCGATTCTTGACGTCCTCGATTTCCCGCGCGAGCTCCTTCGCCATCGCCGGGTCGAGCGCCACGGCGCGGTCGAAGTCTTCGGCCGCGGAGCGGTAGCGGCGCAGCGCGAACGCGGCGCGTCCCCGCGTGGCGTAGGCCTCCGGGTCGGCGGGAGCGAGCGCGATGGCGCGCGAGGCCTCCTTGACGGCTTCCTCGTGGCCGGCGGACTGGAAGAGGACGGCGGCCAGCGTCGCGTGGGCCCAGGACCAGGACGCCGCCTGCTTGACCGCGGCCCGGGCGTCGTTCAGGGCCGCAGCGACCTGGCCCTTCTTCGCGTTCACGCGGGCCCGCACGAGGAGCGCCGTCGCGTCCTGGGACTGGAGGCTCAGCGCCTTCTCGCAGTCCTTGCCGGCATCGTCGAGCGAGCCCGCCAGGAGGCGGGCGTGCGCCCGCAGGACGTAGCCCTGGACGGCGGCAGGCTGGAGCTCGACGAGGCGCGTGGCGTCGGCCGCGGCCGCGTCGAAGTTCTTCTGCGAGATCTGCAGGGTGGCGCGCTCGGCCACGGGGAGGGGATCGGTCGGGTCCGCGTCGACGGCGCGCTGGAGCGCTTCGAGCGCCGCCGCCATCTCTCCGCGGGCGCGGTGGGCGCGCGCCAGGAGCCGCAGGCCCTCCGAGTCCTTGGGGCGCAGTTCCAGCACCCGCCGGGCGTGTTCCAGGAGCGCGTCCGCCGCGCCCCGGCGTTCGTCCACCCGGGCCAGCAGCAGGTACGCGCGCGGGTCGCGCGTGCCGAGCGCCGCCGCCACCGCCGCGTCCGAGGCCGCGGGCTCTGCCTGGCCCGACTTCTCGTACGCGAGGGCGCGCGCGACGTAGCCGTCCGGCCGCCGCGGCTGCTGCGCCACCGCGCGCGACAGATCGTCCATCGCGCCCTGAAGGTCGCCGCGCTCCGTCCGGACGCGGCCGCGCTGGAGGTACGCCTCGCTGAGCTCCGGGTCCAGCTCGATCGCGCGGCTCAGGTCGGCGTAGGCCTCCCCCCATGCCTTCTTCTCCGCCTGCACCCGCCCCCGGTTGAGGTAGGCCAGGGCGCTCGCCGGGCTCAGCCGGATGGCTTCCGTGAAGCGGTTCAGGGCCTGGTCCCATTCGCCCCGCTCGCGCCGCGCGATGCCCTGGAGGAGCACGGCGGCGGGCAGCCCCGGCTGGAGCCGGGCCGCGGCGTCGGCGTCCTCGAGCATCTTGGCCCAGTCGCCTTTGAGGGCCCGCGCCCAGGCGCGTTCGACGTGGCCTTCGACCGTCGGACCCAGGGCCAGCGCCGCGTCGGCGTCCGCGAGCGCCTGATCCAGCTGTCCTTGCGCCCGGCGGGCCTGGGCCCGGAGACGGTAGAGGTCGGCCCGTCTGCTCACGGCGAGCCCGTCGGTCGCGTCGGCCACGACCTCGGCCCAGCGTCCGTCCCTCGCGAGCAACTTCGCCCGGGTGGCCCGGTATTCGGCCTCGAAGGGCGCCAGGCGAATGGCTTCCGAGGCGTCCGCCAGGGCACCCACGGGATCGTCCGCGTCCGAGCGCAGCCGGGCGCGCTCGTGCCAGAGCTCCGCGCG
>DATLOS010000056.1:0-5363 GCA_035536155.1 Elusimicrobiota bacterium | reverse complement strand
TGCGCTCCCTTGCAGCAGCTGCCTCCAAGGCAGACGCGGTCATCGAGGTAGCCGAGCTGCGGATCCGGGCCGGACTGGGATGGCGCGCAGCAGGTGCCCGGGCTCGCCTGTACGGCCTCGAGATGCGCCAGAGCAACGTGGCGGACCGGGCACCCATTCAGCGCACCCGGATTGCAGCCCAGGCGCCACAGCACGATGGCCACTGCCGCTGCAACAAGGACCAGGCAGCGGCCGATGGCCTTGCATTCCCTGTTTCTGCGTTCGCTAGCGTTCACCATCGCAGGTAATCCTTATTGCCCTTGGCTTCAAACCTAACAGGGCTTGGCCATCGTAGCATGCTGGCGAAGGCCGACCGTTCCGGACCCGCCATGCCCGGTCCCTTGGTCGGCGCGAGGCACGGCTGTCACGGACTCCGCCGGGCCGCCGAGTCACGACGGCGGCGCGGCGGGCGTGCTCCCCCGGCCCGGCCGATCCGCGGCCTTCGCGCGGATGAAGGCCGCGGCCTCCGCCGTGGGCGGGGTGGCCGGATAGATCGCCATCTCGCGGACCACCCAGCGCTCGACGACCCGCTCGCCGCGCGGGCCGGTCCCCATCTCGCGCTCGAGCACCAGCGGGCACCGCCGCGTGCAGATCTCGATGTACGCGAGCGAGACCGGGTCGGAGACCCCGACAACGCCCTCTGCGCAGTGCTTCCCCGTGTCCGCGATGCCCTTGGCCCGCAACGCCAGGCACTGCGCGAACTCGAGGTCGCAGAGAATGTTGCTCGTCTTTCGGTCCTCGTCCGGCACCACGACAACCTCGCGCAGCCGCTGGCTCTCTTGCAGCAGCGGGTCGGCGCGCGGGGGCGCCGAGCGGATCCGCCCCTCGGGGGCGTCCTCGAGGTCGTCGGCGGTCTCGCCGCCCTCGTCGGTGTCCGACTCGACTTCGGCCGCGTCGTAGCTGGGCTCGCCCTGTTCCGCGTCGAGGTCGTCGCCGCGCGCGTCTTCGCCGATCTCGGAAGCCCCGTCGTCGCCCATTGCTCCGCCGCCCGGCCTTTCAATTTCGAGGCGCAGGGCCTCGCCTGATGCAGAACCTGGCACAGGGCGCGCAGCTCGCCGCGCCAGCGAGGCCCAGCCTGCCGCAGGTGGTGCTGGTCGGCGCGCTCGCCGGCGCGCTGGTCGGCGCGCTCGCGGACATCTTGGCGGGCTTCAGCGCGCAGCGAGCGGTGTTCGCCAGCGTACTGGTCGGCGCGCTGGCCGACACGCTGGCCGGCCCCGGGGCGTGGAAGACCGCGCTGGCCGGCGCGCTGGTCAGCGTGCTGGTCGACGCGCTGGCAGCGGGCGGCGCGAAGTGGACGGTGCTCGCGGGCGCGCTGGCCGGCGCGCTAGCGGACGCGTGGATGGGCGCTTCGAGGTGGAGAGCGGTGCTGGTCGGTTCGCTCGCCGGCGTGCTCGCGGGCCTCTCGGCGCCGCTCGAGGCGTGGGATGCGCCGGCCGCGCTGCGCAGGGCGCCGGAGAACGCCCTGTCGGGCGCGCTCGCGGCCGTCCTTGTGTGCGCCGCGGCCGCGCCCCGGGCGCGGGCCTGGAGGAGGCGCGGCCTGGACGCCGCGGTGGACGCGGCGGCCCGGGGCGTCGAGCAGAGCCGGGCGCTGGGGATGCGGGTCACGGGGCTGCTGGTCTGGGCCGGGGGCCCGGCCTTCGGCCCGGCCCGCGGCGGTCTCAGCGGGGCCTGGGGCGCGCGCTACAGGCTCAGCGCGCCGACCCTGTACGAGACGCGGATGGTCGATTGGTTCTATCGGTGGCACACCGAGCCGGACCGGACAGACTGGGTCGAGTGGCTCGCGGCCTTCGAACTGGACCGGCCGCCGGTCCACCGCCTGCACGTCGAGGGCGGGCCGGACGGCGGCGCCGCGGTCCGCGTCGAGCTGGACTTCGGTCCGGCGGCCGGGCCCGGCGGCTCGTGGCGCCTCGCCGTGGAACGGCCGGCGGGCGGCCAGGGCGCGCCCGCCGAGGCCGCCTGGGTGCCGGTCGCTCCCGGGGACCTGGCGCTCGGAGAGCTGGCGCGCCAGGCCTTCGGGGCAGCGCCGGCCGCTTATTAAATGGGCCCCGGCCCCCAGAAATGCTGGCCCGGGAGCTCGTCGCGCCCGAGGCCCAGCTGTTCGCGCCGGCGCGCGAGTTCACGCCCGAAGACGCGGCGGCCCAGGCCGCGGCCGCGGCCGACGAGACGGTGCAGCAGCGCTGCCACGCCGGAGCGATGGCGCTCGCGGCCTTCCTGCGGGAGGTCGCCGACGCGGCGACCCCGAAAGGGGACGAGCGCACGAACGTCATCGACCAGGGAGCGCGGAAGACCTACAGCTTGGACCCCGAGCGCCTGCAGCGCCTCTTCGCGCTGCTCGACGACTGCCGCCGCGAGGGCACCACAACGCACTTCGCCGAGCGCCAGGGCACGGCGGCCGCGCCCTGCAGCGGCCTGATGCTCGACTTCGACATCTTCACCCGCACGCGGCGCCCGGTGTGGGCCGACCGCTCGTACGTCCGCCTGGCGGGGGCCCTTGCGGCGGCCTTCCAGCGCGACCTGGCGCTGGGGGCCGACGACGAGCGCTTCCACGTGTTCTTCCTGCAGAAGCCGGAGGGGCGCCCGGCGCCGCCCGGCGCCGCAGCGCGGGTGAGCGCGGCCGGCGCGGAGGCGAAGGGCGCCGGCGCGGAGGCGAAGGGCGCGGCCGAGAGCTCGGCGCCCCTGTACCGGTACGGCTTCCACGTCCTCGTGCCGGGCTTCCGGCTCGAGCGCGCGTACAAGCGCTGGCTCGTCGCCCAGCTGGCGCGCGCGCCGGCGGTGCACGCCGTCCTCAAGGACCTGGGCGCCGAGGGCGACCTCGACGCCTGCCTCGACGCGGGCAGCGCCAGCGCGCCGCCGCTGCTGCTGGGCAGCTGCAAGCGCGGCGGCTCGCCCTACGCGCTGGGCGCGGCGTACGAGGTGACCCTCGACCTGGCCCTGGGCGCGGGGGCGGCCGCGACCGTGCGGCGCCTGGCGCCGGCGGAGTTCGAGGACCGGAACCTGGTCGCCGAGCTGAGCGTCGTCGCGGAGGCCGCCGGCGCGCGGCCGGCGCTCGTCGCGAAGCGCGACCGCCGGCTGGCCCCCGGCGCCGAGGCCGCCGCGCGCGACTGGGGCGCGCGCGCGCAGGGCGGCCTGCTGGGGGCCGAGGAGCTCTTCCAGGCCGAGAGCGACCTCTCGGCGCTGACCCTCCACGACGCCGACGCGCGGCACGTCCACGCCATGCTGGGCCTGCTCGCCCCCGAGTACAGCAGCGACCGCACGCTCTGGCGGAACGTCGTCTACGCGCTGGCCCACGCCGGCGAGCGCTTCAAGCCGCTGGCCGTCTGGTTCAGCCAGCGCTGCCCCGAGAAGTGGGCGGCCGGCGGCGCCGCGGCGCTCGAGCAGCTCTGGGGCGAGGCCTGCGGCCGGCCGGCGCCGGGACGCGCGGCGCTGACCCTGCGCTCGATCGCGCACTGGGCCCGCCAGTGCGACCCCGACGGCTACGCGCGGGCGACCGAGCGCTCGCACTTCGCGCTGCTGACCGCCTACGTCTACCAGCACGGCGGCCGGATGCAGCACTACATGGTCGCGAAGCTCCTGCACGCGATGCTCTCGAGCAAGTTCGTCGTCGACATCGACACCGGGCCGCGCGGCGGCGTCGCGTACTGCTGGTACGAGTTCGTCATGCCGGGCCAGCAGATGCGCCCCGGCGAGGTCTGGAAGTGGCGCCGGGAGCCGGAGCCCGACTCGATCCAGGTCTACATCAGCGAGCGCGTCTCGCAGGTCTACGAGCAGGTCGGCGAGCACCTGCGCGAGAAGCTGGCGGCCGCCGCCGAGCCGGCGAAGGCGAAGTACTTCCGCGAGCTGCTGAAGGCCTTCGCGGCCTCGAAGGCCGCGCTCTACTGCGACCGCTTCAAGGGCGGCGTGATCCGCCAGGCGCACTACATCTTCCGCCGGCGCGGCTTCGCGGAGCAGCTCGACCGCGACCCCGAGCTGCTGGGCGTCGCGAACGGCGTCCTGCGCCTGGGCGCGCGCTGCGAGCTCGTCGACCGCTTCCACGAGCACGCCGTCAGCCTCTACACGCCCGTCGTCTGGCGCCCGTTCGACCCCGGCGCGGCGTGGACGGCCCTCGCGCTGCGCGCCGTCGCCGACATCATCCCCGAGGCCGACGCGCGCGACTGGATCCTCTTCCACGCGGCGCAGGGCCTCAGCTGCGCGCCGAAGGAGGGGCTGATCCTCTTCTGGGAGGGCGGCGGCCAGAACGGGAAGACGGCCTGCCTCCGCTGGTTCGCGAAGGCGCTGGGGCCCTTCGCCGACAAGTTCAACATCCAGCTCCTCAGCTGCGACCGCGAGGCCGCCGACCGCCCGAACAGCGCCGTCATGCGCTTCCGCGCGCTGAACTACGCCTACGCCGAGGAGTCGAACAAGGCGCAGATCCTGAACGCCGCGCGCCTGAAGGAGCTCGTCAACGCCGGCGAGATCTCGGGGCGCGACCTGAACGAACGCCAGCAGACCTTCACGATGAAGTGCAACCTCGTCGCGGCCTCGCAGTACAGCTTCATCATCAACACGACGGACCACGGGACCTGGCGCCGCATCCGCCACTACACGGCGAAGACGAACTTCCGCCGCGACCCCGACCCGTCGAACCCCCTCGAGAAGCTCGACGACCAGCGCTTCGTCCGCACCTACCCGACCGACCCCAACTTCCTCTCGGCCGTGCTGTCGATCCTCTGCCGCTACTACGAGCGCCTGCAGGCCGAGTTCGGCGGCGAGCTGAAGAACGTCCCGGCGCCGACGATCGAGCGCGAGACCGAGGTCTTCCGCGCCGGCCAGGACGCCGTCCACCGCTGGATCGGCGAGACCATCGTCGTCTCGCCGGAAAGCACCGCGGTCTACCCGCTCGCCGACCTGGCCGGGCGCTACGCGACCTGGTACACCGTCCACATCGACCGCCGGACGACGCACGTCGCCGGCGACGTGATCAAGCAGCTCGAGTCGTCCGCGATCGGCGGCTTCCTCCGGCTGCTCCCCAACCGCACCCTCGCCCTCCGCGGCTGCCGCCTGCTGGCGGCCGACGAGACCGACCTGCAGCCCGGCGAGCGGCTGCTCGTCCCTGAGCGGCGCCGGCCGGCTCCGACCGCGCCGGCCGCCGAGCGCGGCGAGGCCTGGTGGGCCGCCGACGCATCGCGGGCGCCTGGGCTTGCGCGCGCGCGCCGGCCAGAGCGGAAGCAGATCACGGCCGAGGAAGCCGAGGCGCTGGCCGAGGACCGGCGCCTGCTCGCGGCCCGCCCGCGCGGCGAGCGCAAGGACGACACCGACCCGGCGCTGGACGCGCTCCTGGACGGCCT
>DATLOS010000055.1:0-6956 GCA_035536155.1 Elusimicrobiota bacterium | reverse complement strand
AAACAGGGCGTAGCGCGGGCCCTGGGGCCCGGCGCCGTTGAAGCCCGTGAAGAAGAAGGCCGAGTCCACCGCGGCGTGGATCATCGCGAGCCAGCCCAGGCCCAGGCCGCCCACGCGCAGGTTCGCGAGCACCGCGCCGGTGAGGAAGATGTGCGGCCAGGAGGGTATCGATTCCACGTGCAGATGGATCAAGGTGAACGCGAGGGCGCTGGCTAAGACCGCCTGCGGCCTCTTGAGGAGGCCTCCGAAGGCTTCCAAGAGCAAGCCTCGGAAGACGAACTCCTCGAAGCCGCCGACGACGCACGAGGTGAGCGTCCCGCCCAGGCGCTGCGCGGGCGACCAGGCCGGACCCGAGGAGCCGAGCCAGAAGATGGACCAGGCGCCCAGCATCAGCGCCGCATGGCCGAGGGCGCGGGCGGGCTCGCCTTCGAATCCGATCCGGGCGCAGCGCCAGCGCCGCCGGTCCTGGCGCCACAGATAGGCCCACACCGCGAGGCGCGGGACGTTCGCGCCGACGATAACCGAGAACCACGCGGCCTGGGTCGACGGCGCGACCCAGATGCGGAGCAAGCCGCCGCAGATCCCGCCGACCGCCACGGCGGCGGCGCAAGACCGCAGGATCTCCCAGGACCGCGCGCGCCGAGGCTCGTTCAACGCCGGAAGAAGTCGTTGCCCTTGTCGTCGATGAGGATGTAGGCGGGGAAGTCGACCACGTCGATGGCGTAGACCGCCTCCATCCCGAGCTCGGGATACTCCACGAGCTCGACCTTCTTGATCGACTCCTGGGCGAGGATCGCGGCGGGGCCGCCGATCGAGCCGAGGTAGAAGCCCCCCCACTTCTTGCAGGCCTGGGCCACGGCGGGCGCGCGGTTGCCCTTGCCCAAGGTGATCAAGGACGCGCCCTTCGACATGAAGAGGTCGGCGTAGGAGTCCATGCGCCCCGAAGTCGTGGGGCCGAAGGAGCCGGACGGCTTGCCCTGCGGGGTCTTCGCGGGGCCCGCGTAGTAGATCGGGTGGTCGCGGAAATAGGCCGGAAGCTCCTCCCCGCGGTCGAGGCGCTCCTTGAGCTTGGCGTGGGCGATGTCCCGCGCCACGATCAGGCGCCCGCTCAAGCTCAGGCGGGTCGTGACGGGATAGCGGGAGAGCTCGGCCAGGACTTCCTTTATAGGGCGGTTGAGATCGAGGCGCACCGAGCCCTCGTTCAAGGCCGTGCTCCGGAACTCGGCCGGGATGAGCCGCTCCGGGTCGCGCTCCATCTCCTCGAGCCAGACGCCCTCCTGATCGATGCGGGCGCGGATGTTGCGGTCGGCCGAGCAGGAGACGGCCATCCCCACCGGGCAGGAGGCGCCGTGGCGCGGCAGGCGCACGATCTTCACGTCGTGGGCGAAGTACTTGCCCCCGAACTGGGCGCCGATGCCGGTCTGGTAGGCCATCTCGAGCGCTTCCTTTTCCAAGGCGCGGTCGCGGAATGCGCGTCCGCCGCGGCTGCCGGTGTCGGGCAAAGCGTCGTAGTAGCCGGCGGAGGCGAGCTTCACCGCCTTCATGCACGCGTCCGCCGAGGTCCCGCCGATGGCGAAGGCGAGGTGGTAGGGCGGGCAGCCGGCCGTGCCCAAGGTGCGCATCTTCTCCGCCAGGAATCTCTTCAGAGACTCCGGATTGAGCAGGGCCTTGGTCTCCTGGAAGAGGTACATCTTGTTGGCCGAGCCCCCGCCCTTGGCGAGGAACAGGAAATCGTAACGCATCCCCTTGCCCGCGAGGATGTCGATCTGCGCCGGGAGGTTGTCGCCGGTGTTGACCTCCTCGTACATCGAGAGCGGCGCCACCTGGGAGTAGCGCAGGCTCTCCTGCGTGTAGACGCGCCAGATGCCCTTCGACAGGCTCTCGGCGTCATCGGCGCCGGTCCAGACCCGCTCGCCTTTCTTGGCGAAGACGATGGCCGTGCCCGTGTCCTGGCACATGGGCAGCTCGAACTTGGCCGAGATCGCGGAGTTGCGCAGCAAGGTGAGGGCCACGCTCTTGTCGTTGGCCGAGGCGGCGGGATCGCGCAGGACCGCCGCCACCTGCTCCTGGTGCGCCGGACGCAGCAGGAAGGAGACGTCGCGCATCGCCTCGTAGGCCAGGTCCTCGAGGACCCGGGGCTCGACGACCAGGACGTCCTTGCCCAGCGCCTGGTCGACGCGCACGCCGTCGCGCGAGAGGAGGCGGTAGCGGGTCTCGTCGGGGCCGAGCTGGAAAGTCTCTTCGTACTGGAATCGATCGGAGGGCATCTTCCGATTAAATCAAATCGGAAAGCCTCCGCCGCGCGCTCTCGCCGCGAGGCCAAAGGACCTAGAGAATTTTTTCCCCTAAGACCTATAGGCCTGGCACGCGGATTTACTACGATTCACGTTCTTGCCGCAAAGCGGATGCTCCTTCCGGTCCGCGCGATCCTCAAAAACACGCCGAAGAACGCCCCTTCCCGGGCGATAGCCCGGGAGCCAGGAGTCGTGCCATGTTCGTTCGAGCGTCGTCGTGCGTGTTCGTCGTGCTGTCGATCGTGACTCTCCAGGCGCAAGCCGCCGGCCTGCGCCCGCGAAGCGGGACCTTGGTCGCCCTCAACAGCCTCCAGGCCTCCGGCGCCAACGCCGCGAGCCTGAGCGAGCTCTTCGAGGCCGCGAGCAGCCGTCCGCCTCTTCCCATGGACCTCTCCGTGCCGCGCGCGGCGCAGCCGGCGCTTCCTTTCCGGACGCCGGCGGCTCCGCCCGCCTACCGCGCGCCGGCGCGCACGGGCGTGCGGCCCATGCCCGCCCAGCAGGCGCCGTTCGTCGTCTCGATCCCCGACGTCCCGCCCCCGGCCTTCGCCGGGGACTTCCGCCGGCTCGCGGCGCGCCCCGAGCGCACCGACGCCTACGACGCCGTGATCCAGCGCTACTCCTATAAATACGGCCTCGATCCGCGCCTGGTGAAGTCCATCGTCGCGGCCGAGTCCGAGTTCGTGGCGCGGGCGGTCTCTCCGGTCGGGGCCCGCGGGCTCCTCCAGCTCATGCCCGCGACGGCGGCGGAAATGGGCGTCGGGCGCTCCTCCCTCTTCGATCCCGAGGCGAACCTCCGCGCCGGCATCGCCTACCTCGCCCATCTCTTCGCCCGGGCGTGGAAGCGCTACCATATGGAAGGCGTGGGCTATCGCCAGGCTCCGCAGTGGATCATCCAGCGGGTCCTCGCGGCCTACAACGCGGGCCCCCGCTTCCTGGCCTGCCGCCGGCTTCTGCGCCAGACCTGCGCGTACGTGCGCAAGGTGCTGCTCTTCTACCGCTCCTCCGTCTCCGAGCTCCGGCCGCGGGCCTCCTACTGACGGCGGAGCCCGCGTCCCTCGCGCTGGCGGGGGACGCGGGCTCCTTGGTATAACAAGGGCGCATGACCGGCGCGCTCGCTCTGGCGGCCCTGCTCTCCGCCGCCTCCCCGGCGGGCGCCCATACGTCGCGGATCACCCCGGCGATGGACCAGCTCATCCGGGCCGGCATCGACGACATCTACCGGATGCAGTTCGACCGCGCGGAGGCCGACTTCCGCAAGCTGCTCGAGCTGGCGCCCGGGCACCCCTTCGGGAGCTTCGGCCTGTGCAGCGCCGCCTGGGCCAAGTTCGTCTACGGCGCCGACGAGAACGACCCCGCCATCTCCGCCGATTTCGAGAGGCGGGTCCGCGACGCCACCGCGTCCGCCCAGGCCTGGGTGCGCAAGGACCCTCAGGACGCCGAGGCCCTGATGGCCCTGGGCGCGATCCAAGGCATCCTCTCGCGCCTGCTCCTCACGCGCCATCAGTACCTGCGCGCCTACGTCAGCGGGCGCACGGCCATCAAGTCGGTCCGCGACGCCTTGGCCATCGACCCGGAGCTGGCCGACGCCCGCCTCGGCCTGGGGATGTACGAGTACTACACCGACCTCTACCCGCGCATGATCCGGATGCTGACCAAGGCCATCCTGCGCGGCGACCGCATGCGCGGGATCGCCAACGTCAAGCTGGCGGCGGCGAAGGGCCGCTACATGTCGATCACCGCGAAGATGATCCTGGTCGAGATCTACACCAACGATCCCTTCGGCGCCAAGGACCCCGCGGCCGCGGTCAAGCTGATGGAGGAGGTGCGCGCGCGTTATCCCGAGAGCCCCATGCTCCACAGCGCCCAGCTCCTGGCCCTCTACGAGGCCGGTAGGAAGGACGAACTCCACCGCGAGGCCGCGGCCTACCTCGCCGCGGCGCAATCCGGGAAGTACCCCCCTCTCGAGACGGCCAAGGGCCACGCGGCCTTAGCCGCGGCCTTTTGGTCCGAGGGCCGCAAGGAGGAGGCGCTGGCGGAGTTCCGCAAAGGCGGCGAGGCGGCCCGACCCCGCTCTCCCACCCGCTGGCCGGCCTGGTCGCTCCTGCGCGGCGCGCAGGCCGCCGACGAGCTCGGCCGCCGCGCGGAGGCGATCGAGCTCTACCGCCGCGTCCTCGCCTTGAAGGACCCCTGGGGCTTCGGGAAGGCCGCCCAGGCCGGCCTCCTGAAGCCCTACCACGGAAACGGGGACCCGCCCCCGCTGATGCCGCCCTCATGAGCCTCCGCCCCGACGCCGAGTCATCGCGCCTCATCCTGCGGGAGCTCCTCTCCCAGCCCACGGCCCCGTTCCATGAGCATCGCGTGCGCGCGGCCTTGATCCGGGTCCTGGAGCGCGCCGGCGTCTCCACCCGCGTGGACGCGAGCGGAAACCTCCTCGCCCGCTACCGGCGCGGCCGCGCCAAGCCCGTCGCCTTCACCGCGCACATGGACCATCCCGGCCTCGAGCTCCTCTCCGTGTCCGGGACCGAGGCCGAGGCCCGCTGGAACGGACAGGTCCCCACCTTCGACCTGCGGGACGCGCGCGTCGCCCTCTGGTCCGACTCGAGCGCGGGACTCCGAGGCGAGGCCCGCGTCCTGGACGGCGACGGCCGCCGCCCGCCGGAGACGGTCAAGCGCGTCCGCCTCGAGGTCCCGCCCGGGGCCCGGGCCGGCGACTTCGGCTACGCGGACCTCACCCCCTTCGCCCTCGAGGGCGGCTTCATCGTCTCGAAGTGCCTCGACAACGTGGCCGGCTGCGCCGCGATCGCCGCCGCGCTCCAGCGCATGGCCTCCTTGGGCCTGCCGGGAAACGTCCACGCCCTGTTCACCCGCGCGGAGGAGGTGGGCTTCCACGGCGCCCTGGCCGCCATCGCGGGACGCGCCTTCCCCAAGACCGTGCCCGCGGTGGTCCTCGAGTGCAGCAAGGCCATGCCCGGCGCTGAGCAGGGCCAGGGCCCCGTCATCCGCGTCGGCGACAAGGCCCGGGTCTTCGACGCCGACCTCATCGCCGCCTGCGAGGAGGCCGCGCGCGAGGCCAAAAAGGCGGATCCCGAGCTCCGCGTCCAGCGCCGGCTCATGGACGGCGGCACCTGCGAGGCCAGCGCCTTCGGCCTGGCAGGCTGGCGCGCGATGTGCCTGGCCTTTCCCCTGGCCAACTACCACAACGTCGGGCCGGCGGGGCTCGAGCCGGAGAAGATCATGGAGCGCGATTTTCTGGACGGCGTCGCCTTGCTCTGCGCCTTCGCGGCGAAAGGGCTCGATCCCGCGGGGGCCCGGCGCCGTCTCGCCGGCTGGGTGAAGGAGCGCTTCGGCGCCGCCGAGGCGCGGCGGCTCAAGTCCAGCGCGGGCGAGCCCGGCGCCTAAGGTCTCAGGCGGCCGCCGGCTCGGCCTTGGGCGCCAGCTTGAGGAAGAGGCGCGCCGCCGCCGGCGCGAACCTGGGCCGGAGCAGGCGGGAGTCGTAGCGCGAGAGCCGCCGATCGGACTCGCTCAGGCAGAGCTCGACGAAGGCCCGGGGGTTCAAGTCGCCCAGGGACGAGGCCGTGTCGGCGACGAAGTTGGCGTCGTCGGCGCCGCCCAGCTCCAAGGCCATGCGCACGCGCCCGATGAGCTGCAGGGAGACGGCCAGGCCGCGCTGGAACTTGTGGGCGGGGCGGGCCCAGACCGGCGTGCGGAAGCTGCGATAGGCGACCCAGTTGGCGAAGAACTGGATGTGCCGCGCCTCCTCCTGCATCACCGGCTCGAAGAGGCGGACCAGCTCGGGCGCGAAGAAGCCGGAGCGGTCGGCCAGCGAGAAGAGCCCGAAGGCGAAGAAGGAGTCGAAGCACTCGCCGTAGCCCACCCGGAGGAACTCCCATTCCCTATCCGGCGCCGCCTTCGGCGCGGCGCGGCGCACGACGGGGATGCCGTAGCGCTCGGTGAGGAGCTCGAGGATGCGGAAGTGCCGGGCCTCCTCGTAGCCCTGGAGGGCGATCGCGTCGCGGAGCATCGGATCCGTCTCGATTTCGGCGAACTTGTCGATCTTGAAGCCGGTCTCGAACTCGGTGTTGACCGCCTCGTTCCAGACGGGAAGCGCGCGCAGGCGCTCCAGCGCGGCGCCCTCCAAGCTCGGCCAAGGCAGCTCCTCCGGCTTGTAGGGATCGTGGGTTTCCAGGAACGCGCGGCAGAAGAGGCGCTTGTGCTCCTCGCTGCCCGCGGCGATGGGGCCCTTAAAGTCCATCGCGGTCGATTTTACAAAATGCGCCGGTTCTTGCCCGGCGGAACTAGCTGAACCCTGCAAGCGCGGCACGCGCGGGCCCGTTGGCGCGCGCGCGCTGGGACCTTCGCTCCATATTTCTCCGCCGGGCAACGGGTATAGTCCTCCTCATGCGCGCCCTCTGCTCGGCGCTCCTCGCCCTCCTCGCCGCGAGCCCGGCGCTCCCGGCGTCCTCGTCGTTTTCGCCGCGGACGCCTCCCGCGCAGCTCCTGGCGCCCGCCTTGCGAGCGGCTCTCGCTCTTCCGGGAGCCGCGCCCGATCTGACGCCCGCCGCCCCCCTCGCCTCGCTCGACGCGGGCGCACCGCTTACCCCCCAGCCGTCCCTCGAGATCCAGCCCCAACTCCAGGCTCTCGTCGAGCGCCTGGAGGCCTTG
>DATLOS010000054.1:0-4783 GCA_035536155.1 Elusimicrobiota bacterium | reverse complement strand
GCCGAACCCCGCCCGCCCCTCGAACCGGGTCGCGTCTTATTTGATGGAGGCGGGCTACCGGATCATCCCAGTGAACCCCGGCCACGGGGAAATCCTGGGAGAGAAGTGCTATGCTTCCTTGAAGGACATTCCGGAGCCCGTCGACGTCGTCGACGTGTTCCGACGGCCCGAGCACGTGCCCGGGCTCGTGGACGAGGCCCTGGCCGCCGGAGCGAAGGGCCTGTGGCTGCAGGACGGGATCGACCATCCCGAGGCCGTGGCCCGGGCCCGCGCGAAAGGCCTGGTCGTCGTGGTGAACGATTGTCTTTTGCGGCAGCACGTGAGCCGCATGGGGCGCTAGCCCCGAGCCGTAAGGAGGAAGACGCATGCCGACCGTACGGAGGAAATCCATGCCCGTGAAGACCGCCCCACCGGCCCCGAAGAAGACCGTCGAGGTCCCGCTTTCGCCGTCCGCCGCCGCCGCCGCCGCCGAGGAGAACCCTTGGCACCAAGCCATGGCCCAGCTCGACCGGGCCGCGGCGCACATGAACATCGAGCCCTTCATCTTGGACCGCCTGCGCCACCCCAAGCGCACGCTCACGGTCTCCATCCCGGTGCGCATGGACGACGGAACCGTCAAGATCTTCGAGGGCTACCGCGTCCACCACAACATGGACCGCGGCCCGGCCAAGGGCGGCATCCGCTACCACCCGAGCGTCTCCTTGGACGAGGTCAAGGCGCTGGCGTTCTGGATGACCATGAAGTGCGCCGTCGTGAACCTCCCCTACGGCGGCGCCAAGGGCGGAGTGGTGTGCAACCCCAAGGAGATGTCGATCGGCGAGATCGAGCGCATGACCCGCCGCTTCACCACCGAGATCGCCTCCTTCATCGGCCCGGACAAGGATATCCCCGCGCCCGACGTGAACACCAACCCCCAGATCATGAGCTGGCTCATGGACACCTACTCCCAGATCCACGGCTCCTCGGTCCCGGGCGTGGTCACGGGCAAGCCGGTCGACATCGGCGGCTCGCTCGGGCGCCAGGAGGCCACCGGCCGCGGCGTGTTCTACGTCACCCGCGAGCTCGCGACCCTGGAGCGCTTCGACCTGCGCGGCCAGCGGGTCGCCATCCAGGGCTTCGGCAACGTCGGCGGCAACGCCGCGCGCATCTTCCAGGAGCGCGGCTGCCGCGTGGTGGGCGTGAGCGACGTGGGCGGCGGGCTCTACCGGGCCAGCGGCCTGGACGTCGAGGCCATCTGGCGCTGGCGCCAGAAGCACGGCTCCATCGAGAAGTATCCCGACGCCGAGAAAGTCGCGGCCGACAAGTTCGTCGAGGTGCCCTGCGACATCCTCATCCCCGCGGCGATGGAGAACACCATCACCAAGGCCAACGCGGGCAAGATCCAGGCCAAGTACATCGTGGAGGGCGCCAACGGCCCGACCACGACCGAGGCCGACGAGATCCTGGCCAAGCGCGGCATCATGGTCGTCCCCGACATCTTGGCCAACGCCGGCGGCGTCACGGTCAGCTACTTCGAGTGGGTCCAGGACATCCAGGCCTTCTTCTGGAGCGAGAAAGACGTCAACGCCAAGCTCCAGGACATCATCGTCAAGGCGATGCGCGAGGTCTACGAGATCCACAAGCGGGAGAAGGTGGACATGCGCCTGGCGGCTTTCATCCTGGGTTTGAACCGCCTGGCCGCGGCCGTGCGCATGCGCGGCCTCTTCCCCTGAGCAAGGCTCCTCGCTTCCTGGTCGCGCCCAACGCCTTCAAGGGCTGCCTCGGCGCCGTGGCGGCCGCGCGCGCCCTGGCCCGCGGCCTGCGCGCCGGACTTCCGGGCGCCCGCTGCGACCTCATGCCGGTGGCCGACGGCGGCGACGGCCTCATCGACGTCCTTCTCGCCCGCCGCGGCGGCAGGCGCGTCCGCCTCTTCGTCACCGGCCCGCTGGGCGAGCGTCGCCGGGCCGACTACGCCCTTCTCGACGACGGCGAGACCGCGGTCGTGGAGATGGCCCGCGCCTCGGGCATCGCGGGCCTGCGCCGCCTGGACCCGCTGGGCGCGACCTCCTACGGCACCGGCGAGCTCGTCGCCGACGCCCTGCGCCGAGGCCGGAGCCGCGTCCTGATCGGATTGGGCGGGAGCGCCAGCTCGGACGGGGGCGCGGGCATGGTTCAGGCGCTGGGCGCGCGCCTGCTCGACGCGGACGGCCGCGGCGTCGAGCCCGGGGCGGCGGGCCTGGCCGGGCTGCGCGCGGTCGACGTCCGCGAGCTGAGAGCGCGCTTGCGCGGGATCGAGGTGGTGGGGATCTCCGATGTGACGAACCCGCTGCTGGGGCCGCAAGGCTCGGCGCGGGTGTTCGGGCCGCAGAAAGGCGCCACAGCGGCGATGGTCGACGCGATCGAGCGGGCGCTCGGCGTCTACGCCCGGGCCGTGCCCGGAGGCCTTCGCGCGGCCCGCCTGACGGGGGCGGGGGCGGCCGGCGGCATGGGATTTTCGGTCGCGGCGCTCTTGGGCGGACGCTTGGTTTCCGGCGCCCGCTGGGTTCTGGGCGAGCTGGGCGCCTCGGCGCGCCTCGAGCGCGCCGATTATCTGGTGACTGGCGAGGGCCGGATCGACGCGTCGAGCTTCTTCGGCAAGGCGCCGCTCGAGCTCGCCCGCCTGGCCCGGCGCCGCGGCGTCCCGTCGTTGCTCGTCGCGGGCCAGCTCGAGCCCGCGGTTGCCGGGCGGCTTTCCCGGCTCGGGGTGGGGGCGGTGGAGATCCTCTCCCGGCCCGGCGAGAAGCCGGAGCGGTCGATGCGCCTGGTCCGCCCGCGCCTGGCTCGCGCGGCGCGCGAGCTGGCCCGCGCCGCGGCGGCCTGCCTCCTCTTGGCCGGAGCGGCGCGGGCCGGGGATTTCGCCGAGATCGACCGGCTTTACTGGAATCGCCACCAGGGCGACAACCTGGCGCGCTCGGTCGCCCTGCTGGAGGCCCGCCTCAAGGCCGAGCCGAAGGACGCGGAGGCTCTCTGGCGGCTGGGACGGAGCCTCGTGCGCGTCGGCGAGCGCCAATCCTCGAAGAAGGATAAGCTCGCGGCCTTCGCCCGCGCGCAAGCGTCGGCCGAGCGGGCCGTGGAGCTGGCGCCCCGCGACGCCGAGGCCAACTTCATCGTGGGGCTGGCCATGGGACGGCTCGGGCAGACCCGGGGCATCATGCGCTCCCTTTTCATGGTCGGGCCGATGAAGAAGCGCATGCGGACCGTCCTCGAGCTCGATCCCCGGCACGCGGGCGCCCACCACGTCCTGGGCGAGATGCTCCGCCAGCTGCCCGCCTTCGCGGGCGGCTCCAAGGCGGGCGCCGTGCGCGAGCTCGAGGAGGCGGTCCGCCTGGAGCCCGCGGGGACGTCCCACTACCCGGCCCTGGCGCAGGCCTACGTGGATGCGGGCCGGCGCGACAAGGCCGCCGAGACGCTGCAGGCCTGCGTCAAGATATCGGCGCCCGCGGACCCGGCGGACGCCGCCGACGACCTCCAGGAGTGCCGGGACACGCTGCGCCGCCTGAAGCGCTAGGCTAGGGCTGCTTCTGCGCGCCGCGCGCCAGCAGCGCGTCGACGCGGATCACGGTGGGGAAGAGGTCGGCGGCGATCGGGACGGCGCGCGGCGCCTTGCCCGGGGTCTGGACCACGAGCTCCTTGTCTCCGACGAGGTCTCCCTGCAGGAGGGCGCCGAGCTGGCTCTCGCTCATGCCCGCCAGGTTCGTGGCGCCCGCCTGCAGCAGGGAATCGCCCTCGCGGATGCCCGCTTTCTCGGCGGGGGAGCCGGGCAGGACGCGGCTCGCGAGCGGCGCGTGCTCGCCCGGGGCGGCGAAGATTCCCGTCCCTTTCCGATAGAAGACCCCGCGCTGGAGGCGCGGCGAGTCGTAGACGCCCTTGTCCACGCGCAGGACCTTGAGCCGGACGGCGCTTCCGGGCGGGCCGTAGAGGCGGGAGACGGCCTCGGAGAAGTCGAGCTTGGACGCGGCCGTGCCGTCGATCTCCAGGATCCGGTCGCCCGGCTTGAGGCCGGCGGCCTCGGCGGAGCGCTTGGCGACGACCTGGGTCACCTCGAGGCGGCGCGCCAGGCCGTCCTCGACGGTCTTGAACCACAGCCCCGGCCCCGCGGCGTAGTACTCCGGGCCCTCGAAGACGTCCACGGGCTTGAGGAGCTTTGCCAGGAAATTGCGCTCCGGGCCGGCGAGGGACAGCTCCTCGTTGCCCACGGAGGCGACCAAGGTCCCGCCTGGGCTCACCTTCAACAGGCTGGAATCGCCGGAGACGTCCGTCAGGATCGCGGAAACCGGGTAGGTGTGGCCTCCCTTGAGCCCGAGCTTGTACACGTGGAGCTTGACGGTCGACGCGCCCTGGCGGGGGCTCGCGGAGACGACCTGCGCCCAGACCCGGCTCCCGGGCTGGACGCCCAGGAAGTCGAGGCGGGAGTCCGTGGCCAGGCCGGAGGTCGCGACGCCTTCCAGGATGTCTCCGGCCTTGGCCTCGGCGGGGATGCCGTTGGGGAAGCGGATCCACAGGGAGGCGCCGGCCGGGATGCGCAGGGGCGGGGCGCGCATCGCTTGGACGCGCTGCGGGACCGCCTCGTCGGCGGCGGCGAGTCGCTGGGCGCGCAGGCGCTCCTCGCGGGGCGTGAGCGCGGCCGCGCTGCGCGCGGGCGGCGCCGACGCGGCGCCGGAGCGCTCGGAAAGGAACTCGAGCTCGAACCCTCGTTCCACGAGCGCGTCGCTCCGGGACGCGGCCGGGAGGGATTCGATCGCCTGCGCGGCGGCTGCCGGGTCCG
>DATLOS010000053.1:0-4937 GCA_035536155.1 Elusimicrobiota bacterium | reverse complement strand
GGCCTCCTGCGCTCCGCCGAGACGAACTTCAACCGCGGCGCGGAGGGCGTGCGCCTCTTCGAGATCGGCACCAGCTACCGCGCCAACCCGGACGGGAGCGTCAGCGAGCGGGTCTCGGTGAGCGGCATTCTGGCGGGCCTCTGGCCCGCCGGGCCGGACTGGAGCGCCGCCCGCAGAGAGCCCGCGCTCCACGACGTCCAGGCGGCCGTCGAGGCGCTCGCCCGGCCGTCGTCCGTCGCCTGGAAGGCCGACCCCCAGCCCGGCGCCCGCTACCATCCCAAGGCCTGGCTGGACGCCCTCGTCCGCGGCAAGAGCGCGGGACGGGCGGGCCTGCTCCATCCCGAGC
This sequence comes from Elusimicrobiota bacterium, assembly GCA_035536155.1. Taxonomy (GTDB): domain Bacteria; phylum Elusimicrobiota; class Elusimicrobia; order UBA1565; family UBA1565; genus DATLOS01. The sequence continues at coordinate 4,591 of DATLOS010000053.1, read as the reverse complement.
TCCTCAAGCGCTGGGGCCTGCGCTGCGCTCGCGCCGCCGCCTTCCGGCTCTACCTGGACGTCCTGGGCGTTCCGCCGGCGCCGCGTTTTTCCCCCTTCTCCGCCTTCCCCGCGGTCTCGCGGGACCTTTCCATCCTGGTCCCCGCCGGAGCGACATACGGCGAGGCGCGCGCTTGCGTCGAGAAGGCCCTGCGCGCGGACGCGGAGCTCTCCGCGCGCGTGGAGCTCTCCGACCTCTACGCGGGCGAGCGCATCCCCGAGGGCATGAAGAGCTTCACCTTCCGCCTGACCTTCTCCCGCCCCGACCGCACCCTGAAGGACGCCGAGGTCGCCGCCGCGATGGAGCGCGCGCTCAAGGCCCTCGCCGCTCAGCTGGGGGCCGTCCTGCGCTAGGCGCCCATGAAGAGCGCGCGCGCCGACCGCCTGGAGAAGCTCGTCGAGGAGGCCGCGGAGCGCCTGCGCCGCGTGGCCGACCAGAACAAGAAGCTCCGCGACGCCTGCGCGCGCCTCGAGACGCGCAACTCCGAGCTCGAGGTCGAGCTCCGTCGCCTGGGCGCGCTGCCCGCCCGGCACGAGCGCCTGAAGACGCGCCTGGAGCGGCTCCTTTCCAAGCTGGACAAGGCGGCGGAGGCCCTCTAATGCTCAACGAGAAGGTCGACATCGAGGTCGGCGGGCGGCGCCTCACCGTGGAAATGGAGGGCCTGACGGAGCTCGAGATATCCAATCTCGCCCGGATGGTCCACCAGCGCATGGAGGACATCCGCGCGCACAACAGCAAGGTCGTGGACACGCAGAAGCTCGCGATCCTCACCGCCCTGGAGCTCGCGGCGGACGTCCAGCGCCTCAAGGCCCAGCTCGAGGAGATCTCCGGCGTCGAGGAGCGCCGGCTCGATAAGATGCTCGTATCCTTGGAGAACGCCCTCGACGCCTCGCCCGAGAAGCCCTGAGGCGGCGCCCCATGGCCGAGCTCTTCTCCAGCGAGATCCCGCCCGAGTCCCAGCCCCTCGCCGCGCGCATGGCTCCGCGGACCCTCGAGGAGTTCGCGGGCCAGCAGGCGCTTCTGGGGCCCGGCAAGATGCTGCGGCGGCTCATCGAGACGGGCAAGGTCTCCTCCGCGCTCTTCTTCGGCCCCCCGGGCGTGGGCAAGACCGCCCTCGCGCGCCACATCGCCGCGCGCTCCGGCGACGCCCGGGTCGTCGAGCTCAACGCGGTGACCGCCGGAGTGGCCGATCTCAAGAAGGCCATCGAGGAGGCCAAGTTCCTGCTCGCTCAGAACCGGCGCCGCACGCTTCTCCTGGTCGACGAGATCCATCACTTCAACCGCACCCAGCAGGACGTCCTCCTGCCCTCCGTCGAGCGCGGCCAGATCCTCCTCATCGGCATGACCACGGAGAACCCCGGCTTCTACGTCAACGCCGCCCTGCTCTCGCGCTTCACCGCCTACGAGTTCCAGCCGCTCTCCGAGGAGGACCTGGGCGCGCTCCTCGACCGCGCGGCGCGCGAGCCCGAGCGCGGGCTAGGGAGCATGCACGTCGAGCTCGCCCCGGAGGCGCGCGCGCATTTCCTCCGCATGGCCGAGGGAGACGCCCGCAAGCTCCTCAACGCCCTGGAGCTCGCCGCCCTCTCCACGCCGCTGGGCATGGACGGCAAGCGGCGGATCTCGCTGGAGGTCGCCGAGGAGTCCATCGCGCGCCGCTCGCTCCGCTACGACCGCTCCGGCGACGAGCACTACGACCACATCTCCGCCTTCATCAAGTCCATGCGCGGCTCGGACCCGGACGCCGCGCTCTACTGGATGGCGAAGATGCTGACCGCCGGCGAGGACCCGCGCTTCGTCGCCCGCCGCATCCTCATCTGCGCGGCCGAGGACGTGGGCAACGCGGACTTCCGGGCGCTGCTGATCGCCACGGCCGCCTTCCAGGCGGTGGAGCTGGTCGGCATGCCCGAGGCCCGCATCCCCCTGGCCCAGGCGGTCACTTACGTCTCCTGCGCGCCCAAGTCGAACGCCGCCTATCTCGCCGTCGACGCCGCGATGGCGGAGGTCCGGGAGGGTCCCCGGCGCGAGGTCCCGCTCCATCTGCGCGACGCGAGCATGGACCGCAAGACCCGCGGCCACGGCGAGGGATATCGGTACGCGCACGACTTCCCCGGGCACTGGGTCGAGCAGGAGTACATGCCTAGACCTAAGCGCTTCTACGAGCCCACCGAGCAAGGCGACGAGAAGCGCCTCGCCGAGCGCCTAGCGGCGCTGCGCAAGGAAGCGGCCAAGCCCGCGAGGAAGAAGTGACCGTGGCGCCGGCCGCCAAGCCTCCCGTCCTCACCGTCACCCAGCTCAACGCGCGCATCCAAGGCGTGCTCGAGGAGACGTTTCCCGACGCCTGGGTCGAAGGGGAGATCTCCGACCCGCGGACCTTCCCCTCGGGCCACACCTACTTCACGCTCAAGGACGCCGAGTCGCAGATCTCCGCCGTCCTTTTCAAGGGGGCCGCGTCCGCCGTGCGCTTCACCCTGGAGCACGGCCTCCACGTGGTCGCCCGCGGCCGCGTCACCACGTACATGAAGCGGGGGCAGTACCAGTTCATCGTATCCCGCGTCGAGCCGAAGACGGCCGGCGCGCTCCAGCTCGCCTTCGAGCAGCTCAAAAAGCGCCTGGAGAGCGAAGGCCTCTTCGCCGCGGAGCGCAAGCGCCCCATCCCCTCGTTTCCCGAGCGCGTGGGCGTGGTGACCTCGCTCCAAGGCGCCGCGGTCCGCGACATCCTCACCGTCCTCAAGCGCCGCTTCGAGGGCCTCCACGTGCGCATCCTCCCCGTGCCGGTCCAGGGCGCCGAGGCGGCGCCCGCCATCGCTCAGGCCCTGGCCGACCTCAACCGCTCCTTTCCCGACACCGACGTCGTCCTCGTGGGCCGCGGCGGCGGCTCGCTCGAGGACCTCTGGGCCTTCAACGAGGAGGCCGTGGCCCGGGCCATCGCCGCCTCGAAGATCCCGGTGATCTCCTGCGTGGGCCACGAGACCGACTTCACCATCGCGGACTTCGTGGCCGATCTGCGCGCGCCGACGCCCTCCGCCGCGGCGGAGCTGGTGGCTCCCGACAAGGAAGCGGTGCGGGCGGAGATATCCTCCGCCGCCTCGCGGCTCGTCTCGGCGATGCGCGGGACCTTGGGCGCCGCGCGCGAGCGCCTGGCCGGCCTGGCGCGCTCGCCCGCGCTGCTTAAGCCCGCGCGCATCGTCGAGCAGCGCGCCCAGCGGGTCGACGAGCTGGCCTCCCGCTTGGCGCCGGCCCTGCGCGGCCGCCTCGCGCGGACCGAGGAGCGCCTCAAGCCGTTGGGTCCGGATCGCCTGGCGCGCGGCATGCGCGCCTTCCTCGAGCTCCGCGCCGCGCGCCTGGCGCGCGCCGCCCAGACCTTGGACGCCCTCAGCCCGCTCAAGGTGCTGGGCCGCGGCTACGCCATCGCTTTCAAGCTGCCGGAGAGCCGCGTGCTCCTGTCCAGCAAGGACGTGCGGCCCCGCGACCGGGTGAAGGTGCGCCTGGGCGAGGGCGAGTTCCAAGCCGAGGTGATCCCATGAACGGAAAGAGCGCGAAGGAGACGAAGGAGCCTTTCGAGAAGTCCCTGGAGCGGCTGGAGGACGTCGTCCATCAGCTCGAGGCGGGCGAGAAGGGCCTCGAGGAGTCCCTCACCCTCTTCGAGAGCGGCGTGGCGCTCTCGCGCCAGCTCTCGACCCGGCTGGAGGAGGTCAAGCACCGCGTCGAGGTCCTGACCAAGGACGCCCAGGGCAAGCTCAAGGCCGCGCCGCTCGAGGACGACGCCGCTTAGAACGAGCCGGCTCCCGCCAGCTTCTCCGGGTGCTCCAGGCGGGAGAAGGTCGCGCGCTGGATCGACTGCCGCGAGGCGGTCTTCTCCCCGAAACCGCCCGTGCTCACGTTGCTCGACCAGAACTTCACCTGGTCGCCCTCCAGGCCGAGGAAGATGACGGAGTGCCCCCCGCCGGACTTCCAGTCGATGTTCATGAAGTCGCCGGGGCGGGCATCCTCGAAGGAGTTGAAGGTCGGGCCCAGGCCGAGCTTGTCGAAGAGGTCCGCGGCGCCCCGGTTGCTGTTGTTCCAGTACCCCCACACCCCGACGTTGTCGTCCTGGCCCTGAGGGCGGATCGCCCGGACCGCCTCGCGCGAGAGCTGGATTTTGCCGTTCTGAATCAGCGCGTTGACGACCGACAGGAAGACCAGGTAGGTCGCCCCCGAGCAGAAGCTGGGATGCGCCGCCTGCGGGTTGATGTTCAAGCTCAGCCCGTCCTGGGACGCGCTCACGGAATGGATCAGGTTCGAGGCGGCCAAGGCGGACTTGTCGTTGAAGCCGCCTCCCGTCGGGATGCCCTCGGCCGCCTGGACGACCATCGCGTTGATGTCTCCGGACAGAGGGGGCGGCCGGCTCGGCGCGCCGCCGGAGGCCGGGCTCGGCGCCGTCCCGAGCTGGGGCCCGGACGCCGGCGCGGCGGCGCCCTGAGGCTCTCCGCCTCCGGCCTGCGCTCCTGCGCCAGGCGCGCCGCCCCCGCCAGGCGCTCCGCCCCCGCCTTGCTCGACGGCATGGCCGGGTCCC
>DATLOS010000052.1:0-7010 GCA_035536155.1 Elusimicrobiota bacterium | reverse complement strand
GCTCACCGACGAGGCCGGCATCCTGCCCCTCTACGGGGTCTTCGGCTCCATCGAGCGCGACGCGCTCACGCGCACCGAGGGCGGCGGACGCCGTGAGATCAAGGAGTGGCTCATCACGTGCCGCAAGTGAGCCTCGAGATCCTCGCTCCGGAGGCCCCCCGCTGGGCCGGCCTCTTCGAGCGCCTGCCCGACGAGCGCAAGGACGTCTTCTACGCCCCCGAGTACGCCCGCCTCGCCGCCGACCACCTGCACAAGGACGGCACGCCCCTGTGCGCCGCCCTGGAAACCGAGGCGGGCTTCGTCCTCTACCCCTTCCTCCAGCGCGAGCTCAAGGATCTCCTCGCCGGCTCCGGCGTCGAGAGCGCGGGCCGGGACACGCACGGCCTCTACGGGCGAAACGGGGCCGTGGCCTCGAGCGACGACGCGGACCTCCTCTCCCTCTTCCACGACGCCTTCCGGGCCTACTGCGCCCAGAACAAGATCGTGTGCGGCTTCGACCGCTTCCATCCCGTGATGGAGAACCAGCGCTGGAGCGACCCCGCGACCAAGCTCGTGGATATCGGCGGCTTCGTCGTCGTGGACCTGGCCAAGCCGCTCGAGGAGCTCGAGGGCGCCTTCAAGCACGCGGTCCGCAAGAGCATCAAGAAGGCGGAGCGCGCCGGCATCCAGGTCTCCTCCGAGTCCTCCGTGGACCGGCTGGACCGCTTCCTCTCCGTCTACTCGCACACCATGCAGCGCAGGAACGCGCGGGACTTCTACTACGTCGAACCCGCCTACTACCGCGCCATCGCCGAGCGCCTGCCCGGCCGCTACCGCTACTTCTACGCGACTTTGGGCCCGGAGGTCGTCTCCTGCGAGCTGGTCATGGTCCAGGGGCACTACTGCCACTCCTTCCTGGGCGGCACTTTGCGCGAGCACATGGACAAGTGCCCCAACCATATCCTCAAGCGCGAGATCATCCGCTGGGCCAAGGCCGCCGGCTGCCGCCACTACCTGCTGGGCGGCGGCGAGACCCCCTTCAACAGCATCTGGTCCTACAAGACCGGCTTCGCGCCGGAGGGCAGCCGTCCCTCCTTCGTGGGCGGGGCGGTCTACGACCAGGCGGAGTACGACCGGCTCCGCGCCGAGCTGGAGCGCTCCGGAAAGCCCTTTCCCGCCGGCCGCCTGCAGTTCTACGACCTCCGCTGATCCCCGTTATTTTGTAGAATTTGTCTTCGGAGGATGGGATGAAGAACTACGCCGCGCCGCTGAAGGCACGCAAGCTCAAGATCGGGGTCTGGGGCGGGGGCTACATCGGCTTCTCCACCATGGCCTACTTCGCCCGCCAGGGCGTGGCCGGCCTGGTCATGGACGTCAACGCCAAGCGCGTCGCCGCCATCAACCGGGGCGAGGCCGACATCGACGGCCTCCAGGAGTGGCTCGGCTTCAAGATCGCCCCCCTGATCAAGCGCGGGCTCATCGAGGCCGTCTCCGACCCGGCGCGCGTCCTGACCCCCGAGGTCCTGGTCCATTTCGTCGCCATCCCCACCGAGAAGGACGGCCGCCCCTACACCCCTTACCTCGAGGACGTGATCGGCAAGATCGCGACGCTTCCCAAGCCCGCGTCCGGGACGCCGCCCCTGGTCATCATCGAGTCGACTTTGACCCCGGGCACCACGGACAAGGTCGTCATCCCCCTCCTCGAGGCCCGCGGCAAGCGCGTGGGCAAGGACGTCCTCCTCGGCGTCGCCCCGCGGCGCGACTGGTTCGTCGACGGCACCAAGTCCCTCAAGGACTTGGACCGCGTCTTCGGCGGCCAGGACCCGGCGACGGCCGTCGCGATGAAGCAGGTGCTCAGCCTCGTCTGCGACCGCCTCCACCAGGCCTCCAGCCACCGCACGGCGGAGATGGTCAAGAGCTTCGAGAACGCCTACCGGCACATGGAGATCACCCTCGCCAACCAGCTGAGCCTGGCCTACCCGGACGAGGACATCCGCGAGGCCCTGCAACTCGTGGGCACCAAGTGGAACATCGGCACCTTCTACCCGGGCTTCGGCGTGGGCGGCTACTGCATCCCGCTGTCGAGCCGCTACGTGCTCGCCGGCGCCAAGCGTCCCGAGGAGCTCTCCATCCTCTCCGACACGATCCGGACCGACGACGCGATCAACCGCCTCATCGCCCGCTCCCTGATCGCCCGCGGCGCGAAGAAGGTCGGCGTGCTCGGGCTGGCCTACAAGGCCAACCTCAAGGTCTCCATCCTCTCGCCCACTTTGCCCTTCCTGGACGAGCTCAAGAAGGCCGGCGTCGAGGCTAAGCTCTGCGACCCGCTCTTCTCCGACGAGGAGATCCGCAAGATCGCGGGCGTGGAGCCCTTCGCCTACCCGAACGTGGGCGAGTTCGACGCCATCGCCGCGGTCGTGGACCACGCCGCGTTCAAGAAGCGCGCCGGGGACCTGTTCAAGAACCTGGGCAACTGCCGCTTCGTGCTCGACAACCTGGGCATGTGGAAGAACCGCGCCGGCGACTTCGCCAAGCGCGGCATCGAGTATCACGTGAGCGGCGACGCCCACTGGCTGGGCCCCGTCGCGTCCGCGCGCGAGGCCGCCGTCGCCGCGTAAAATCCCTTCGGAGGAAGCATGAAAACCCCTAAGAAAGTGCTGGTGACCGGCGGCGCCGGCTACATCGGCTCCTGGGTCGTCCGGCGCCTCCTCGCCGCCGGCCACGAGGTCACCACCTTCGACATGCTGATGTTCAACCCGTCGTCCTTGCTGGGCGTGCTCGGCCAGCCCACCTTCCGCTTCATCCGCGGCGACATCCGCGACCGCGAGGCGGTGCGCGCGGCCATGGCCGGCAAGGACTACGTCGTCCATCTGGCGGCCATCGTGGGCGAGGCGGCCTGCAACAAGGACCCGGAGCTCACCAAGACCGTGAACCTCGAGGGCACCAAGGTCGTCGCCCAGTGCGCGGCCGACGCCGGCGTCGAGCGCATGGTGTTCTTCTCCACCTGCAGCAGCTACGGCGTGCAGGACACGACCCAGCTCGCCAACGAGTCCACCCCGATCAACCCCGTCTCCCTCTACGCCGAGAGCAAGATCGAGGCGGAGAAGTTCCTCGCCGGCTTCATGAAGGGCTCGGGCACCTTCTACACGATCTTCCGCCCGGCCACCGTCCACGGCCCGTCGGCGCGCATGCGCTTCGATCTGATCGTGAACCACTTCGTGCGCGACGCGTTCCAGACCAAGAAGCTCTCGATCTTCGGGCCCGACATGTGGCGCCCGCTGATCTGGGTCGGCGACCCGGCGAAGGCGGTCGAGCTCGCCCTCGCGGCCGACCCCAAGGCCGTCAAGAACGAGGTCTTCAACCTGGGCGGCGTGCAGTGCAACTACCAGAAGCGCGAGATCGGCGAGATCCTCAAGAACAAGTTCATGCCCGAGCTCGCCGTCGAGTTCAGCGGCCAGGACAAGGACCTGCGCAGCTACCGGGTCGATTTCACCAAGATCGAGAAGCAGCTGGGCTTCCGGATGTCCAAGACGCTGGAGGAGGCGATCGGCGACCTGCTCACCCTCCTCAAGAACGACCTGGTCAAGGACGCCCGCAGCCCCGAGTACTCGAACGGGTGAAGACCGAGAAGAAGCTGTCCCTGTCCATGCACGAGCCGGTTCTCGCCGGCAACGAGTGGACCTACGTCAAGGAGTGCCTCGACACCGCCTGGGTGTCCTCGGTCGGCAAGTTCGTGGACCGCTTCGAGGCCGAGCTCGCCCGCCGCTCCGGGACCAAGCACGCGGTGGCCGTCGTCAACGGCACCTCCGCCCTCGACCTCTGCCTCCGGATCCTGGGCGTCAAGGCGGGCGACGAGGTCCTGGTCCCCAGCCTCACCTTCATCGCCACGGTCAACGCCGCCGCCTACCAGTCCGCGACGCCCGTCTTCGTGGACGTCGAGGAGTCGACCTTCGGCATGGACCCCGACGCGCTCGAGGCCTTCCTGGCCTCCCAGACCGAGCAGCGCGGCGGCGTCTGCGTGCGCAAGGCGAGCGGGCGGCGCATCGCGGCCTGCGTCCCGGTCCACGCCCTGGGCTACCCCGTCCGGATCGAGCCGCTGCTTGAGTCCTGCGCCAAGCGCGGCATCCCGGTGCTCGAGGACGCCGCCGAGGCCCTGGGCTCGACCTACCGGGGACGCCCGCTGGGCTCCTTCGGAAGCCTGGGCGCCCTGTCCTTCAACGGCAACAAGATCCTGACCACCGGCGGCGGCGGCGCCGTCGTCACGAACGACGCCGAGCTCGCGCGCCGCGCGAAGCACCTCTCCACCCAGGCCAAGTCCGACGGCGACGCCTTCTGGCACGACGAGGTCGGCTTCAACTACCGCCTGACCAACGTCGCCGCCGCGCTGGGCTGCGCCCAGCTCGAGCAGCTCGACGGCTTCATGGTGCGCAAGCGCGAGATCGCGAACCTCTACCGCAAGCTCCTCGCCGGCTCGCCGGTGAAGCTCGCCTGGGAGCCCGAGGGCGCGCGCGCCAACTGCTGGCTCAATACCGCGATCGCCCCGACGCCGGAGAGCGCGGCCAAGATCCTCGCGGCGCTGCGCTCCCGCGGCGTCGGCGCCCGCCCGCTCTGGGCCCCCGCGCACCGCCAGCCGATGTTCAAGGACTGCCCCCGCGCCTCCGACATGGCCGTCACCGACCGCCTCTGGCGCGCCTGCGTCAGCCTGCCCTCCAGCGCGAACCTGAGCGACGAGGACGTCGCCGCGGTCGCCGCCATCGTCCTGGAGCCCTGATCCGCGCCCTCTGATGCTGCCCGGCTGGCTCGTCTCCATCCTGGGTCCCTTCGCCTTCGCCCTCGACCGCGTCGCCCAGGAGTACGCCGCGCGGCGCGAGCTGGCCAAGGCCGACGAGCTCGGCAAAGGGGTCAGCGCGCGGGCCGGCCTGTTCATCTGGAACCGCGGCCGCGTCCGGCTCGGCCGCAACGTCAGCATCGGCGCGAACGTCGACATCACCTGCTACGAAGGGGGCAGCGTCGAGATCGGCGACGACGTCTTCATCGGCAACGGCTGCGTCATCGCCAGCGGAAAGGGGAACGTCCGCATCGGCTCGGACTGCCTCATCGCGGAGGGCGTCAGCATCCGCGCCGGGGACCATGGGCTCGAGCCGGACCGCCCCATGCGAGAGCAGGCGACGACGGTCCGGGACATCCGGATCGGCCGCGACGTCTGGCTGGCCAAGGGCGTCGCCGTGCTCGCCGGCACGGAGATCGCCGACGGCTGCGTGGTCGGCGCCAACGCGGTCGCGATGGGGACCACGGAGCCCTACGGGATCTACGTCGGCGTGCCCATCCGCAAGGCGGGCGACCGCCGCCAAAAGTGAGCCGCTTCCTCCGCCAGGCCCGGCCGTTCCTGCCCTACCTGCGCCCATACCGTGGCCGCCTGCTCCTCCTCGGGCTCCTGATGCTCTCGGCCTCCACCCTGGAAGGCGTGGGCATCGGCCTCTTCTACCCCTTGATCCAGTTCATGCAGGACGGCCCCCTGTTCTTGTCCCGCGGCGCGGGCTTGCGCGTCGCGCACGCGCTGGCCGCGGTCGGCGCCGCGCCCTCGGTGCCCGTGTTCATCGCGCTCATCTTCCTGGTGATCCTCGCCGCCATCGCTCTCAAGCACGGCGTCTTCGTCCTTTCCTCCCACATCTACAACCCCCTCATGGCGGACCTGCGCGAGGAGGCCTTCAGCCGCGTGCTCTCCTCCCACTTCCTCTCCTTCCTCGAGGGCTCGAGCGCCGCCTTGACCCAGACCCTCGAGACCGAGGTCGACTACGTCGGCAACGCCTGCAATTTCATGGGCGTGATCGCCTCCAGCGCCCTCTCCCTCCTGGTCTACGGCGCCTGCGTCCTCCTGGTCTCCTGGCGCCTGACCGTCGCCGTGGCGCTCCTCGGCGCCCTGCGCTACGCGATCTCCGGGGCGTTCGTGAAGCGCATCCACCAGCACGGCCTGCAGAACGGCGCGCTGCGCCTGCGCTTCAAGGCCCTCCTCACCGCCCTGCACCAGGGCATCGACGTGGTCAAGAGCTCCGGCGCCGAGGAGCGCGAGAAGGCCCGCTTCGGCGCCCTGGCCCGCGCGCTCTCGGCCAACGCCGAGGCCATCGACGAGGTCAAGGCCTCCAACCACTTCGCCGAGGGCCTGCTGGGCGAGGGCCTCCTCTGCGTCATCGTCTACCTCGCCGTCGTCGCGCTGGGCGTGGCCGGGGCCACGCTGCTGACCTTCCTGTTCGTCGTCAGCCGCATCATCCCGAAGATCAGCGCCATCAACGACGCGCGCGTGTACCTGGCCGAGTTCCTGTCCAAGACCGAGCGCCTGCCCGAGATCCTCTCCGGCGCGGGCCTGCCGGCGCTCTCCTGGGGAGGCGCGCCCAAGAAGGAGCTCCGGGACCGCATCCGCTTCGAGGCGGTTTCCTTCCGCTACCCCCACGCGAAGACGGACGCGCTCTCCGGCGTGGACCTTACGCTGGAGCGCGGGCGCACCCTCGCCCTCGTCGGGGAGTCGGGCTCCGGGAAGTCCACTTTGGCGCGCCTCCTCCTGCGCCTCTTCGACCCGAGCGCCGGGCGCGTCACCGTGGACGGCGCGCCCCTGCCCGAGCTCGCCCGCGAGGACTGGACCGCGCTGGTGAGCGTGGTCGCCCAGGACACCTTCATCTTCGACGACACGCTCGAGGCCAACGTCCGCTACGGCGCCCCTCACGTCTCCGAGGAGGCCTTCCGCCGCGCCCTTCGCCTCGCGCGCGCGGACGAGTTCGTCGAGCGCCTCCCCCACAAGGAGAACACCCTCCTCGGCGAGCGCGGCGCCCGCCTTTCCGGCGGCCAGCGCCAGCGGGTCGCGATCGCCCGCGCCTTCCTGCGCGACTCGCCGATCCTGGTCTTGGACGAGGCCACCAGCGCCATGGATTCCGCGACCGAGGCCCTGATCCAGGCCGCCTTGGACGAGCTCGCCCGCGAGCGAACTCTCCTCGTCATCGCGCATCGCCTCGCCACCGTGCGCCGCGCCGACCGCATCG
>DATLOS010000051.1:0-2986 GCA_035536155.1 Elusimicrobiota bacterium | reverse complement strand
GCCGAAGTAGATCTCGGTCTTCTCCGAGGAGGCCCCGAGGTAGAAGAGGTGCTGCCCGTAGATCGCCCGCGCGACCGCGCGCGCGAAGGCGCCGAGCCGCCCGCGCGCGAGCATGGGGAAGGCCTCGCCCGAGCAGGACGTGACCTGCCCGGCCGCCTTGGCGCGAAGGGGCACATAGGCCTTCTCGATCTCCTCGAAGGGGCCTTCCGGGGTCGTGCGCCGCAGGCTGAGGGACGAGTCGGGGTGGACGCGCGCGTCGAGCTCGCGCAGGATCGCCCCGGCGGCCGAGGGCGGCGCGCTCCGGTAGAGCTTGAGGCGGGCGCCGCCGTCCGCGAGGAAATCGAGGCCCAACGCGCAGAGGTCCCCGCTCAAGGCCCTCGCCGCGGCCGCGTCGACGCCGGGCAGGACCTTCGCCGCCGCCCGGGCCGCGCGCGCCGGCTGGTGCTCCGAGTAGAGGCTGATCTCGGGAAAGGCCTGGGCCTTGGGATGGAACTCGAAGCCCATGATCGGGTACCAGCCCCGCGCTCCGGCGGCCAGAATCGCGGAATAGACCCGGTCGAGAAGGCCCGCGTCGAAGCGGGCGCCCAGCTCCCGGTTCCAGCGCCGCAAAATCGAGAGGAGCGCCTTGCGCCGGGCGGCGACCGAGGCGCCCGGCTCCTCGCTCTCCGCGACGTGCACCAGCTTCACCACGGAGAAGAGGTCGCGGCTGTTGAGGCAGGCTTGGAAGTGGTTGGTGGGAAGGCCCGCGGGCGCGCTTTTCGAAAGGACCCGGAGCGTCCGCTCGAGCTCCCGCGCGGCCGCGCCTCGGCCGAGGCCGTGATGGCGCCGCGCCCACTCCAGGCATTCGACGGCGTTCATCCCTCTCCCCGTATCGCCGCCGACGCGATCCGCAAGGCGACGCTGCGCCTTGCCCAGTCCTTCTCGGCGCCCGGCGGAGCCGGGAAAGCCTCGTCGATCATCGGCGGCAGGTCGCTCGCCTGGAGCCCGGCCGCGGCCCTCAGGAAGCGCTTGTCGCCCTTGAGCTTCTCGACCGGGGCGCCGAGGCCGGCGAAGAAGCGGGCGAAATAGGGCTTGTGCAGGACTTTGTCCCACATGGTGTAGCCGGAGACCAGGTAGGTGAAGGCGCACTTCGAATAGCGGTTGCGCACGTGCCGGACCACGCGCCGCGCCTTCCAGAAGTACTCCTCGCGGTCGCGGTTGCCGTCGTAGAAGTACTTCACGAACTCGAGGAGCTCATCGAAGCGGCGCGCGTGCACCTCGTCGTAATGGGCGATCATTCGCTTGCGGCGCTCCGGGTTTCCCAGAGCGATGTCGACGCAGTCGGCGGCCAAGGCGCCGGAGTGCATGGCCAAGGTCACGCCGTAGGAGAGGAGCGGGTCGACGAAGGCCGCGGCGTCGCCGAGGAGGAGAAAGTTGTCCCCCGCGAAGCGGCGGCTGCGGTAGGACCAGTCGCGCTCGACGCGAAGGCGCTCCACGCGGCGGGCGCGCTTCATGAGACGCGCGATCTCCGGCGCCCCGCGCACGCGGTCCATCAGGAACCTCTCGAGGTCCCGCCCCGCCTCCTTCGACTTGTCGATCGAGGTGACGACGCCCACGTTGACGCGCGCGGCGGAGATGGGGATGTACCAGAGCCAGCCGTCCGGGATGTTGACGACGAAGATGTGGTTGCGGCGCGCGCCCTCGAGGAGCTTCGCTCCCTTGAAGTAGGTGTACACGGCCATGTGCCGCAGCTGCGGGTCGAAGGCCCGCCAGCCCAGGCGATTGGGGATCAGCGCGGCCTGGCCGGAGGCGTCGAGATAGAAGGAAGCCTCCGCGCGCCGGCGGCGGCCGTCCGCGGTCCGGTACGTCACGCCGGTCACGGTCTCGCCCTTCAAGCCGATGTCGACCACCGTCGCCTTCTGGCGGACCTCGGCGCCGACCTTGGCGCACTGGCGAAGCAGGAGCTCGTCGAAGCGCCCCCGGTCGACGTGGTAGGCGAAGACCTCGGAGGAGGTCGCGCAGGGGACCGGCGCCTCGTCGAACTGGATGAAGGTGATCGACCAGGGGTCGCGGGTCTTGCCCCAGATGTAGGAACCGCCGGTCTTGCGGAAGAAGCCTTCGCGGCGCAGGATGTCGCGCACGCCGAGCCTCCTATAAAGGTAGTTGAGCCCGGGAAGGAGGGACTCGCCGATGTGGTGGCGCGGGAAGCGCTCCTTCTCCAGGACCAGAACGCGACGGCCTTGGCGAGCCAGCAGGTTCCCCGCGGTGCTTCCCGCGGGGCCGCCGCCGAAGACGATCACATCGTAGAGGTCGGCCTTTGTGGCCTTCATCTTCGAGCTTCCTGCCGCGTGGAAATATGTCTTCCCGGATCTAAACGCCCGTTCGTGGCCGGTGAATATGCATGGGAAGGCATATCTCGTCGGTCAAAATAGAGCTCCAACTCACTCCCGGAAAAGCCGATGAAGTACGTCTTCTGTTCAGGAGCCCGATCCCGAAGATCATTGATCAAATCGGCGTGCCGGGGGAAAATCCCCGCGCGGGAGAGGTCGGCCAATTCCAGCCCGTCCTGGAACCCGACATAGACCTTGTCCGCCCCGTTCGCGGCGGATCCGATCCGCGTCAGGCGCGTAACGTCCCGAATCGGAGCGAGAAGGTGAAGCCGCCCGGCCTGCGTGCGCAGCGCGGATGGGACGCTCGCCGGGGCATAGGGCGCCTTCTCGTAGAACTTGAGCGCGAACCGCCCGTCCGGGCACAAGTCGAGCGCCCAGAACGCGACGGCAACGGGCAGCCTGCCGCACGGCTCCACGCCGACGGCCTCGGCGACCCGAGCGAGACCGCCGGGACCGAGATAAGCGTAGATCGAGAACTTACCCGGGACGCCTTGCGCGGATTCGAAGTCACAGGAGAGCATCAGCGAGCCGCGCAGCTTCCACGCGCGCAGGACGTCGAGCGCCGCCGCGGCCGCCGCGTCGTCGTAACGGGAGCCCAAAGCGTTGAAGCCGCGAAG
>DATLOS010000050.1:0-5586 GCA_035536155.1 Elusimicrobiota bacterium | reverse complement strand
GCTCGACGCGGCCTACGCGCGCGCCGAAAAAGCGGCGGCTGCCGCGCTGACGGACCACGCCCGCGCCGAGGCTGCGAAGCTGGGCGACGGCGCCAAGCGCGACGCCGCGCCGGAAGCGACGCCGACCCAGGCCGCCGCTCCGCGCGACGAGGCGGCCATGGCCGAGGCCAGAGAGCTCGGCCAGAAGCTCCTTTATAAAGACGAGGAGGGAAACGGGCACTATAAGGCCATCGTCGGACTGCTCCAGCTGGCATCCGTCACCGACGACAAGCGCGTGCAGATCTACGCGATCCAGCGCCTGGCCGACTTGAGCACCAATGACACGGAGGACACGGACCAAGCGGCGCGCACGATCGCGGCCATCGGCAAGGCCTCCAGCGATCCCGACGTCCGCATCGCCGCCATCACCGCGATGCTGCGCAAGATCCCCGAAGTCGACCCGGCCGAGTGGGATCTTTCGGGCACGATGATCACGGAAGCTCACGCTCTTGCCCTGAACTCTCCCCAAAACGTGGTCCAGGCGGCCGTAGCCGCGTTCACCGTGAGCAAGGAGCGCATCGACGGCTATGGCGACGCTTTCTCGGGCGCCATCAAGTCCCTCAGGGCCTTGCTGGCCGCCGAGACCCAGGCCGAGCCCCCGGCGCCGGCGCCGCCCGCCAAGGCCCAGGACGCGGACGCCCCGGCGAAGGCCTCGGCCCCCGCGAGCGCCGCGCGGAGCAGCTTCTGGGGCGGCTTGCTGAGCCACCTGGCCCCGCTTCTTCTCGCGCTGGGACTGCTGCACACGCCGTTCCCGGTCCTGGCGATCCCCGCCGCCGTGCTCGGCGCCGCCGTCCTCGGGACGATCGCCTATCGGGAGGGGCGGCCCGGGCTGGGCGTCCTTCACATGGCGACCTTCGGCGGGATCCTGGCCGCGGTCTCCTGCTGGAACCCGGGCGCGGGACACCCGCTCGACCCGGCGATGATCAAGGCGATCGTACTTACCCTCTCCGGACTCCTCTATGCCGCTCCCGTCGCGTTTCTGATGCGCGCGGGGGGAAGAGCCTGGACCCTCGTCACGGGCGCCGTGTTCGCCCTCGGCCTGACGGGTCTCTTGTTCCACGAGCTGATCCTCGCCTCCGCCCGCGCCATCGGGCTGCCCGTCTAGCGCCTCCGCGGCTTGGCGTCCCCGCCGGCACTTATTGTGTACAATAGGTCGCTATGCGGCTCGTCGGCCTATTCCTCGTCGGCGCTCTAGGCCTCCTACCGGCGCCGTCCTTCGCCAAATCGAAGGACAAGCCCGCTCCCGCGAAGGCCGCGGATAAGCCGGCTCCGACGCCGGAGCAGTTCCTCTGGAAGTCCACCGAGCCCCTCACCGTCGAGAAGGTCCTCGCCCATTTCGAGGTCTTCGACAAGGACATGACGAGCCTCTCGGCGCGCTTTACGCAGAGCGTCGGCCTCTCCTCGACCGGGATGACGTCCACCGTCGAGGGGACCGTGGCCTATCTCAAGCCCGAGAAGCTCCGGGTCGAGCACCTCAAGCCCGAGAAGCAGAGCATCGTCTGCGGCGGGGGGGAGATCTGGATCTACCGCCCGGCCCAGAACCAGGTCGTCGAGTCGGCGCTCAAGGACTGGCGCGAGGCCGACCCGGCCTTCGACAACCTCATGCAGTTCGGCAGCTACGCCCAGATGCTCAAGACCTACGACGTCTCCCTGGACACCGCCCCGGCGCCGGCGCTGGTCCTGCGCCCGAAGCCCAAGACCGGCGAGCCCTTCGAGCTGCGCATGCTGCTCGCCAAGGACACCCTTTTCCCGGCGGAGACCGTCCTCGCCGCCGGCGAGGCGCGCGTGCGCACCCGCTTCGAGGACGTGCGCTTCAACCCCGCCCTCGACGAGAAGCTCTTCCGTTTCACGCCCCCCGAAGGGGCCGACGTCTTCAAAAACTTCAAACCGCCCAGGTTCCGACCATGAACGAGACACCGCAAGAAAAAGCCCCCGAGACGCCGAGGATCGACGTCGGGGCGCTCCTGCGCCAGAAGCGCATGAACCGCGGCCAGAGCCTGGACGCCGTCCACCAGCAGACCCGCATCCCCAAGAAGTTTCTCGAAGCGCTCGAGGCCAACCGCATGGACGTCTTCCCGGCGGGCGTCTACCTGCGCGGCTTACTCAAGGGCTACTGCGACCACCTCGAGCTCGACTTCGATCCGCTCTGGCGGCAGCTGGCGCCGGCCGAGTCCCAGCCCGCCAACGGCGAGCCGGCGGCCGGCTCGAAAGGCCCCGCCCCGGCCGCCGAGACCCCGCGCGACCGCGGCGCCGACCGCGCCACGTCCCGGCCCATGCTTCTGCCGGTGTCGGAATACACGCTGGTGCCCGTCGTGTTCTTCGCGCTCCTCATCGCCGGCACCGTGGCCTACTGGATGTTCAACGAGCGCGCGCCCTCCGCCGAGCGCCGCGGCCCCAAGCGCGTCCCCTCTTCGAGCGTGCCGCCCATCGCTCCCCTCGCTCCGGCCACCGAGCCGGCGCTCAAGCTCACCGCGCTCAAGGACACCTGGATCCGCCTCAAGGTGGACGGCGTCCTGCGCTTCGAAGGCCGCATCCCGGCGGGCGCCTCGCAGGAATGGAAGGCCCGCAAGGGCTTCGCCATCCGGCCTTCCGACCCCGCGGACCTGCGCGTCACGCTCGACGACAAGGAGATGAGCCTGCGGGAGCTGCCGAAAGACCCCGAGGGCTTCCTCCCCGTCGCGCGGTGACCCTCGCCAACAAGCTGACCCTGACGCGCCTGGCGCTGGCCGTCGTCGCCTTTCTCTGCCTCTGGTCGCAAAGCCATCCGCTCTACGCCGCCGCGTTCGTCCTCTATCTCGCCGCCGTGATCACCGACGCGGTCGACGGCTACGTGGCGCGGGTCAACGACGAGGTCAGCGCCTTCGGGGCCCTGGTCGATCCGCTGGCCGACAAGATCCTGGTGCTGGGCGCCCTCATCGCGTTCATCCCCATGCCCGAGGTCGAGGTCCCCAACTGGGCGGTCTTCGCCATCGTCGCGCGCGAGCTCATGGTGGGGACCCTGCGCGCTCTCGCCGCGGCCTCGGGAAAGATCCTGAGCGCCAACCGATGGGGAAAGTGGACGATGATCCTCCAGAGCGTCGCGATCCTGGTCATCCTCGGCACCACCGTCATCGATCTCTACGCGCCCTGGCCGATGCCCCGCTGGATGGACCGGCTCTCCTATCCCCTGGTGTCCCTGTGCGCGCTGGTGAGCCTGGCCAGCGGGGTGCAGTACCTCTACGAGGGGAGGGCCCTCCTCCGGCGAAGCTGGAATCCCTCGCGCGGCCGATGAGGCAAGGGCGGCTGGACCGGGTCTCGGTCGCGATTGCCACTGGATTTTATATTAGTTATATTCCGAGCGCGCTCGCCAAGCGCTACGCGCCCGGGCTGGGAAGATCGACGGGGGCGGGGTTCGCCGGGACGCTTCTCGGCCTCGCGCTCCTGCCGCTCCTTCCGCGCGACGGCCTGCGCTTCGGCCTGGCCCTGGCGGCCGCGACGGCGGCGGCCTGCGCGGCGAGCGACCGCGCGGAGCGGCACTTCGGCGTGCACGACGATACCCGCATCGTGATCGACGAGACGGTCGGATTCTGGGCGGCCGCCTGGGCCCTTCCCCGCACCGCGACCGCGCTCACCGCGGCCTTCGTCCTCTTTCGCGTGCTCGATTCGACCAAGCCGCCGCCCTGCCGCTGGCTGGAGCGCCTGCCCGGGGGCCTGGGCGTGGTCTTCGACGACGTGGGCGCCGGGCTGCTCGCCAACGCCCTGATCCGCCTGGCGGCCGCGCTGCGCCCGGGCCTGCTGGCATGAAGCTCGCCTTGCTCGCGGTCCTTCTGGCCGCCGGCGCCCGCGCCGAGGAAGGCCCCCGGGACGCCCAGCCCGCGACGATCGACGCCGAGCCCTCCAAGCCGCCGCCCACGCAGATCACGCCGAACCAGCCCGCGACGCAGAACGACTCGAACCAGCCCGCCGCTCATTCCGCCGAGCAGGCGACGCCGGTCCAGCCCTCGCCCGCGCAGCCTCCGGCCGTGAGCAGCTCGACGGGCACGGTGGTCTCCTCGACCGCGACGCCCCAAGGAGCCACGGTCGCGCCGTCGCCGTTCGCCGCCTCGCTCTCGAGCGCCCCGCCCGCGGCGGTGGCTTTCTCGAGCGCGCCGCCCGCGGCGGTGACCTTCTCGAGCGCGCCGCCCTCCGTGCCCTTGTCCACCGCGGCCGCCCTGCCCGAGGAGCTTCTCCCCTTCGGCCAGCCCCTCGACATGAGCCATGGACCCTGGCTCATCGGGGAGGTCCTGGTGCGCGGCAACCAGACGGTGTCGAGCTACGCCATCCTCGAAGGCCTGCGCGCCCGGCGAGGCGCGCTCTACACGCCCAGCGACATCGACGGCGACCTCCGCCACGCGCGCTCCGTCCCCGACGTCTTGAGCGCGCGCCTCGAGCTCTACGCCATGCGCGAGGAGGCCGTCCCGCCCGCCTACCAGTCGATCACCGCCTCCACCATGATGGCGCGGGCGGTGTTCTGGGTCGAGGAGAAGCCGTCCCTGCCCGGCCTGTCCATGGGCATGCCCACGACGGTCTCGGGCTCGACCACGACCCCGCGCTTTCCGCCCGCGGCGGTCAGCGGCGTCGTGCTGACCCCGACCGCCTACCGCGGCGCCGGCCGCTACACCAGCCCCGGCCTCGGCGCCGACGTCAACGCCGCCTACTTCATCGGCCGCCTCTACGGCAAGAACTCGGTGAGCGCCCACGATACCAACTACCTCGACCGCATCGGCCTGTGGTTCCTGACGTTCGACGGCAAGGCGCAGATCCAATCCGAAGGGGACATCCGGCCGGCCGTCGCGGTAGGCGGCCAGGGCACCTACATGCTGCGCGACGCTCCTCAGCCCTCGGTCCAGACGGTGACCCTCACCGTCAACGTCTCGCAGAAGACCACCAAGACCTTCAGCGGCGCCTACTTCGTCGCCTCGAAGAAGATCTACGGCGTGCGCACCAGCCTGGGCTTCATGCACGGCAGCGCCGGCGAGCAGATCGCCTACCTCACCGAGTTCCTGTCGCCGCAAAGCCTCCAGTTCCTCTACGGCAAGGGCGCGGGGGTGCAGGCCACCTCCAAGAGCACCCTCTTCGGCAGCCTGATGATCCTGCCCAAGCCCCAATACCCGCTCGCCGTCGAGTTCATGAAGCCCAACGGGATGCCCTTGAACCCCATCCTCCTCAACTTCAAGCTCGGCTACTTCCTGCACCTGAACTTCGACGTCTCCTACCTCAAGTTCCAAGGCGGCTGGGACGCGCTCGGCCAGTTCCAGTTCCGCTACAACCACTTCCCGCGCCTGTAACGGCCGGGCGCTTGAAAATTCGCGAAGGGGAGGATATAACTCCGCCATGTCGGAGCAAGATCCCGGCCGAGAGACGGCCCGCGCCGCCTATGGGGCGTCCGTGGAGGCGGTGCGCGAGGCGTTCCGCTTCGGCGTCGAGGCCGCGCAGAGCCGGCTGAGCGAGGCGGCCGCGGGGCTCCTCGCCGCGCTCGCCGCCGACGAGGCGGCCCTGCTGCTTCTGAGCGCCCGCTCCACGGCGGGA
>DATLOS010000049.1:0-4682 GCA_035536155.1 Elusimicrobiota bacterium | reverse complement strand
CCTCCCCGGCCAGAACGCCTCCTTCGGCGCGACGCCCCTGCCCGGCGCGCTCGCCTTCCTCTCCCAGAGCGGGGCGATGATCACCGGCGGCGAGGACCTCCTGCGCGGCTCGGAGATGGGATTTCGCGCGGTCTTCAGCCTGGGCAACAAGACGAACGTGGACGAAGCCGACCTCCTGCGCATGCTCGGAGACGACCCGCAGACCCGCGCGATCATCGGCTATCTCGAGGACGTCAAGGACGGAGCCAAGTTCCTCGACGCGGCGCGGGCGGTGTCCGCGCGAAAGCCCGTCATCCTCCTGCGCACCGGCCGCACCAGCCTGGGCGAGGCGGCCAGCGCCGCGCACACCGCCGCGATCGGCGGCGGCACCTACGGCGCCTTCGAGGCCGCCTGCGACGAGGCGGGGGTTATCCTCGTGGACTCGACCCGCGACCTCTTCGAGCTGGCCAAGAAGCTGGAGCGCGGCGAGCCCGTCTCCCAGCCCGCCCGGGCCAAGCGCGCCAAGCCGGCCGCGCGCGGGGAGGCCGGGCATCCCGCCGTCGACGTGGTGGGCGACGCCCGGGCCGACCGCTACCAGCGCGCGTTGGACGTCCTCTCCGCGGCGCCCGAGGTCTCGGCCATGGTGGTCGTGGTCTCGCCCCAGACCATGACCGAGGTCGAGGCGACGGCCCAAGCCGCCCTGGAGGCCGGACGGCGCTCGGGCAAGCCCGTGATCCCGGTCCTCTTCGGCGGGAACCGGATGACGCAGGCCATGGAGGCCTTCCAGCGCGCCGGCCTGCCCGCCTTCCTCTATCCCGAGGACGCGATCGACCACCTCAAGTCGCGGGGCATCGAGCGCAATGTCGGCGTCATCACCAACGCCGGCGGCCTGGGCGTGCAGATCACGGACTACGCCACGGAGCGCGGCGTGGCCCTGGCCCGCTACTCCGAGGAGACGACGCGCAGCCTGGAGGCGTTCCTGCCGCCCGCCAGCAACGTGCATTCCTTCTATAAGCCGCACGCGCCCAAGCCGCCGGCCGCGGCGCCCGTGACCTTGAGCGAGTCGGAGGCCGCGGCCATGCTCGAGCGCGCGGGCATCCCCTACCCCCGGCGCGCCATCGGCCAGGACCTCGAGCAGCTGGTCCTTCTCGCCCGGGCCATGGACTTCGGCGCCGGCAAAGGCGTCGTCCTCAAGGCCATGTCCCCCGACATCGACCACGCGGTGAAGGTCGGCGGCATCGCCATGCGGGGAGGCAAGGTCTGGTTCATCCGGGACGAGGCCGAGCTGCGCGAAGCCTTCGCCTCGATGAAAGCGGCGCTGGGAAGGAACGTCCCCGACGCGCGCATCGAAGGCTACCAGATCAGCCAGGTGGTCCAGGGGGCCGAGATCATCCTCGGCGCCCAGCGCGACCCGGTGTGGGGCGTGGTCCTGACCATGGGCGCCGGCGGCTCGAAGGTCGAGGAGATGGACGACGCGGTCAAGGCCGTGCTGTCGCCCTCGATGACCGAGCTCGAGCGCCTGGACGCGCTGCGCAAGCGCTTCTCGCGCCTCAAGGTCCACGCCGAGCTCCTGCGCGCGAACGTGGACGTCGACGCCGTCCTGCGCGCCGCCCTGCGCCTCTACGACTTCCTCCAACAAAACCCGTCCGTGCGCCACGTCGACGTGAACCCGGTGAAGATCGAGGGCTCCCACCTCATCGCCGTCGACGCCTGGATCCAGCTAGACCCGGCAGGCCGCTAATCCGAAGCGGCGGGTGGCGCAATGGGTCGGATCGTCCTGCTGCACGCCCCCCAAGGCCGAGACGAACTGCCTTGGCGGGGCGTGCGGAGCACGGTGAAATCCCGCAACCGTGCGGACGACTAGCGGCCGGCTGGTCGGCCGCCTTTTCTGGGGTCGCTGGCGCCGAAGAGGCCGTCCTGGGCCGTGACGATCTGGCAGGCGGGCTCAAGCGGGAACTTCTGGAGGTCGTGGCCGGCGTCGCGCAGGGCCTTGCGGATCTCCCCCGGGAGCCCGCGCTCGGCGTAGAGGACGTTGGGGTAGAGCTGGTGATGGATGCGCGGCTCGGCCAGCGCGAGGTCGGGACGCTGGCCCAGGTCCAGGACCCGCACCAAGGCCTGGGCGACCGAGGTGATGATGAGCGGCCCGCCCGAGGCGCCGACCGCGGCGACGACCTTGTCGTCCTTGAGCACCAAGGTCGGGGACATGCTGCTCAGCGGCCGGCGGCCGGGGCCGATCGCGTTGCGGTCGTAGGCGCGCACGCCGGGAAGGCGCACGGCGCCCGGCTTGAGCGAGAAGTCGTCCATCGAGCCGTTCAAGACGAACCCCGTCCCGGGCGGCACGATCCAGGAGCCGAAGGGCAGGTTCACGGTCTCGGTCAGCGCGACCGCGTTCCCCTCCTTGTCGATGACGCTCACGTGGCTGGTGCCCGCGTCGAGCTTCGCGCCCCGCCCGCCGTAGCTGGCCGGCGCCTGGGTGCGGTCGCCGATGGTCTTGCGAAGAGCGGCGGCGTAGTCGGCGGAGGCCATGCGCAGGGCGTCCTCCGCGGCCTCCGGCGACGAGTCGGGGTCGCCCAGGTAGGCGCCGCGGTCGGCGAAGGCGTGCTTGAAGGCCTCGGCCAAGAGGCGGTGGAGCTCGCCGGCCGGCAGCTTCGCCAGGTCGTAGCCCTCGAGGATGTGGAGGATCTCCAGGAGGCACGCCCCGCCCGCGCTGGGCGGCGGCATGCCCACGATCTGGTAGCCGCGGTAGCTCCCCGAGATCGGGACGCGGCTGCGGATCGAGTAGTCGGCGAGATCGGCTTCCGTCCAGGCGACCCCGCGGCGGCCGAGCTCCTCGCGGATGCGCTTGGCCAGGTCCCCCCGGTAAAAGGCGTCCGGGCCCTCTTTGGCCAGGAGGCGCAAAGTCGCGGCGAGCTCCGGCTGGCGCAGGAGGGAGCCGATCGGGTAGGAGCGCTCGTCGCGCAGGAAGAGCTTCGCCAGCTCGGAGTAGCGCGCGGCGTCCTGCGGATCGCGGGCGATCGCGCGCGCCAGGTCCGCCATCGCGTCGTGGGTGAAGGAGTCGACGAGCACCCCGCGCTCCGCCAGCTCGATGGCCGGCGCCAGCACCTCGGCCAGAGGCTTCGTGCCGTAGGTCTGGAGGGCATGCGTCAAGCCGCGCACCTGGCCGGGCACGGCCACCGCCCAGGGCCCGCGCGCCGCGCGCGTCGAGATCAGGACCCGTCCGTCGGCGTAGTTGCGCAGGACGGCGTTCGACGGGGCCGCCTCGCGGAAGTCGACCGCGACGGGGGCCTGGCCTCTCACGCGCAGCAGCATGAAGCCGCCGCCGCCCAGGCCCGCGCTCGAGGGCCGGGCCACGGCGAGGGCGAAGGCCGAGGCGACCGCCGCGTCCACCGCGTTGCCGCCGTTGGCCAGGATGAAAGCGCCCGCCGCGGAGGCCTGGGAGTGGTCGGCCGCGACCATGAACTCCTTGCCCTGGAGGCCCCAAGGCCGGATCTGGCGGCGCTTGGCCTCGCGGTAGGAGGCGCAGCCGCACGAGGCGAGCGCCATCGACAGGACCGCCGCCGCGAGCCGGCTCATTTCTCCTCCCCGAACACTTTTTGCCCCCGCGCGAAGGTCGAGCGCACCGCGAAGCGCCCCGCCCGGAAGACGAGGCGGGCCGCGACGGCCTGCGGCGCCTCCGCTCCCTCGCGGCGGCCCGGGGCCTCGTAAGCCTCCGGATCGAGCACGACGAAATCGGCGTCCTTGCCGGGCTCGAGGCTGCCGGCCCGGTCGCCCAGGCGCAGGGCCCGGGCGCCGCCCAAGGTCGCCATGTGGAAGGCCTCGGCCGGCCCGAGCTCCGAGGAGTGCGCGAAGAGCCGGTGGGCCCGCGCCAGGCGCTGGCCGTAGATGGCCTGGCGCATGACCTCGAAGAGGCAGAGGCTCGGGCCCGCGGCCACGTCGCTGCCCAGCGCCACCGGAACGCCCGCGCGCTGGAGACCGCCCAGGTCCATGATGCCGCTGGCCAGGAATGCGTTCGACGTGGGGCAGTGGGCGACGGCGCCCTTGAGCTCGGCGATGAGGCGCCGCTGGGCGGGGTCGAGCCAGATGGCGTGGGCCAGGATGGTCCGCGGGCCGATCAGGCCGCAGGTGGCGTAGACGTCGGTGTAGGAGCGCAGGCGCGGGTAGGCGCCGCGCACCGCGGCGACCTCGGCGTGGTTCTCGGCGAGATGGGTCTGGACGTAGGCGCCGAAGCGCTTGGCCAGCTCCCCCGCGGCCTTCATGAGGACGCCGGAGCAGCTCAAGGCGAAGCGCGGCGTGAAGGCGTAGAGGATGCGGCCGCCGCCCTGTCCGTGCCACTTGCGGCAGAGCTCCTCGCTCTCGCGCAAGGACAGCGCCATGCGCCGCAGGGGCGTGCCGTGGAAGGTGGAGTCGTAGGAGTGGCGGTCCATCATGACCTTGCCCAGGATCACGCGCAGGCCCGAGGCGAGCGCCTCCTCGAAGCAGACCTCGGTCGAGTCCTTCCAGATGCTGGCGTAGACCGCGGCGGTCGTGGTGCCGTGGGCGGCCAGGTCGGCGAAGAAGCGCTTGGCCAAGGGCCGCGCCGCCTCCCCCCGGAAGCCCTTCTCCAGCGGGAAGATGTGCGTCTTGAGCCAGGGCAGGAGCTCGAGGCCGTCGGAGGCGACGGCGGGATACTGCGGCAGGTGGCAGTGGGCGTCGACCAGGCCGGG
>DATLOS010000048.1:0-4700 GCA_035536155.1 Elusimicrobiota bacterium | reverse complement strand
ACGTTGGTGAGGTGGTAGCCGCGCGGGTCCATCCCCCAGAGCGCGTGATCGACGGCGAAGCTCAGCCAGGTCAGGGGGTGGTAGAGGCCCATCGTGTTCGCGGTGAGCATCCAGCGCAGGCGCGCCGCGTCGAAGCCGCGGAAGCCGGGGTTGCGGAGCAGATAAACCGCGTCGTCCCAGCGCAGGAAGCCGTGGCTCAGCGCCGGCCAGAAGGCGGCGAGCGTCGCGGCGCACACCAAGAGGGGAAAAAAGAGGGCGGGGAGCCGGCCCGCGCGGCTCATCGCGCCGAGGCGGCCTGGGCGCTCGTGAGGAAGCGGCCGCCCGCGAGGAAGTAGGCCAGCTTGGCCATCTCCAGGACGGTGTTGCGGGCCAGGTCCTGGTCCTTCCACCAGGGGCTCGCGAAGCTCTCGTAGGGGGTGGCCACGACGCGGATGTCGGCGCCCGGGATCAGGCGGCGGAGGATGATGCGCGTGCGGCGGACGTGGAAGCGGGAGGTCACGGCGAGGACGCGCTTGCCGCCGGGATGGGCGGCCTCGCGGAAGGCGAGGATCTCGCTGTAGGTGCTGGGGACGCCGTCGCCGTAGACGTGGATGGCCGAGGCCGGGACGCCTTTCTTGAGCAGGATGATCCGGTTGACGTCCTCCTCGCGCGGGATCGCGACCCCGTAGCGGGCGAGGAGCGCGACCTCCTCGGAGACGCGGGGCCGCGAGATCCACGCCTCCGGCGCCAGGCCCCTCGTCACGAGCTCGGCGGCGTACTCGGTGCGATGGTAGCCCCCGGCCAAGGAGACCAGGAAGTCCGCGGGGGCGGGCTCGTCGGAGGCGCTGATCCACCAGGTGGCGAAGCGGATGGCCGCGAGCGGCAGGGCCGCGAGGAGCGCGGCGCCGATGAGGAGGCGCCGAAGACGCCGGGGACGCGCGCGGGTCAGTTTCCGCTCGCGCGGCGCGTGTGGTCCTTGAGCCCCTCGCACTCGCAGTGCTCGGGATGCGGCATGCCCTCGCGCCAGCCGTCCTTCTCGAGGTTGGTCTTCACCCAGCAGGGATAGCAGAGCATGAGCCGGTTGATCGGCTTGTTGCGGCCGCAGCGGCGGCAGATCCCGTTCTTCGGGGGCGTGCGCTGCTTGAGCTTGTCGAGGTCCTTCTCGTCCTCGGGGGCCTCCTCGGGCCGGACCTCCTCCTTGGGCGGCGTGCCCAGGAGCTCGGCCAAGAGCTCGTCTCCGGTGATCTTCGTCGGCGCTTCGGTCGGCATAGTCGTTACCCCTGGGGAGGTTCCACCCACTTCCCATGCTGCTTGATGAGATCGATGAGGGCCTGGTCGGCCGAGGCGGAGGGGATGCCCTTCTGCACGCATTCCTTGCCCACGTAGAGATTGATGCGCTCGGGCGCGCCGCCCACGTAGCCGAAGTCGGCGTCGGCCATCTCGCCGGGGCCGTTGACGATGCAGCCCATGATGGCGATCTTCACGCCCTTCAGGTGCCCGGTCTTCGACTGGATGCGCTCGGTAGTGCTCTGCAGGTCGAAGAGCGTGCGGCCGCAGGAGGGGCAGGAGACGTACTCGGTCTTGGTGATGCGCGTGCCCGCCGCCTGGAGGACGTTGTAGACCAGCGTCAGGTTGCGGCGGGGGGCGAGGCCGGAGTCGATCTGCACGCTGTCGCCGAGGCCGTCGCAGAGGAGCGAGCCGATGAGGATCGAGGACTCGAGCACCTGCGCCTCCTCGTCGGGCTGCGCGCCGGCCTTGAGATGGAGCGGCGCCTCGGAGCCCGCCTCGGCCAGCCGCGCGGCGAGCCGGCGCCAGGCGTGGAGGCCGCCGCAGAGGCAGAGGAGGGCGCCGACGCCGCGCTCGCGGCAGGCGGCCTCCATGCGCAGGAGATCCTCCGCGTCGGAGGCCTCGAGGAAAACGGCGCGCTCCTTGGCCCGGGCCTCGCCCAGGAAGCGGGCGGCGTCGGCGCCGGCGGCGCCGTGGAGCCCGGACCAGAAGACGAGGTCGGCGGTCGAAAGCGCGGCGAGCGCCAGCGGGAGGGGGCCCTCCACGCGGGCGAAGTAGGCGAGGCGGGACGTTTCGGCCTGGAGCTCGCCGCGCAGGCGGGCCAGGGCGCCCAAGCCCGCCTGGTCGCGGACCGCGAACTCGAGGATCTCGGGCTCGAGGCTGCCCGCGGTCTTGAGCTGCTCCTCGAAGAATGCGAGGAGCGCTCCCGCGTCCAGGCCTTCCCAGCGCGTGATCACGCGCGCGGGGTGCTCTCCGCCCACGCGGAAGGGGCCGACGCGGACCGAGGCCGTCTTGCGCCGCTCGAAGGAGAAGAAGTCCTTGCAGTAGGGGGCGGAGATCTTCGCCGGGACCGGGTCGATCTTGCGGGCCCGCGGCTGGGCGTCGGGCTGGAAGCGCCGGGCCAAGTCGCGGCAGACCGGGATCTCGAACTCGGGGTCCTCGGTGAGCGACACGCGGATGGTGTCGCCGATGCCGTCCTCGAGGAGCGAGCCGATGCCGATGGCCGACTTCACCCGGCCGTCCTCGCCGGAGCCGGCCTCGGTCACGCCCAGGTGGAAGGGGTAGTCCATGCCCAGCTCGCCCATGCGGGCGGCCAAGAGGCGGTAGGCCGCGATCATCACCTTGGGGTTCGAGGCCTTCATGGAGAGGATGATGTCCCGGTAGCCCAGCTTCTCGCAGACGCGCACGTACTCGAGGGCGGACTCGACCATGCCCAGCGGCGAGTCGCCGTAGCGGTTCATGATCCGGTCGGAGAGGGAGCCGTGGTTGGTGCCGATGCGCAGGGCGCGCTTCAAGCGCTTGAGCTTCTCGATGAGGGGGGTGACAGCGGCCTCGATCCTCTCCAGCTCCTCAGCGTAGTCGGCGTCGGTGTACTCGACCACGGCGAAGCGCTTGTTGTCGACGAAGTTGCCCGGGTTGATGCGCACCTTGTCGGCCCACTCCGCGGCCTCCATGGCGGCGGCGGGCTGGAAGTGGACGTCGGCCACGAGGGGGACGTCGCAGCCGCGCTTGAGGAGCTCCTCCTTTATCTTGCCCAGGTTGCGGGCGTCGGCGGCGGTGGGCGTGGTGATGCGCACGATCTCGCAGCCGGCCTCGACCATGCGCAGGCTCTGCTCCACGGTCTTGGCCGTGTCCATGGTGTCCGTGGTGGTCATGGACTGCAAGCGCAGGGGGTTGTCGCCTCCCACGCCGACTCTCCCGACCATGACCGGGCGCGTGCGGCGCCGCAGGCGGCGGTAGAGGTCGGCGCAGTGGCGCAGCTCGCAGGAGGACGGGGCGGGGGAGGGGCTCATGCCGGGACGGGTCGAGACGTCTATTGTAACAAAAGGAGGGCGCTGAGCGATTACTCCTTTTTGAGTTTCGAGACGAGGAAGCCCCCCAAACCGCAGCGGCTGGTAAAAAATCGGCCAAGCCCATCGGGAATGAGCTGGATGAGCGAATTCTTCAATCTCCCGCCCGGTAAGGGTATCAGCTCCGCCTTGTTTCCGTAGATCAGGACATCCTCAACCTTGAAGAATTCCGATGCGAGCTCGCGCCATTCGGACGCGGTATAGTACCTCGCTAACGCGCCGTCGGTGGCCTTCTGGATCGTCTTATGCACCGATCTTGTCCTCAGAATATCGCCGAGGAGGATGCCGCGCAAAAATGCGCCCATGAAATAATAGTTGTAGAAGCTCCGGTGATAGACCATTACAACGGCCCGGCCTCCCGGCTTGAGGACGCGATGCATCTCCTGGAGCACGTGGCGCGTATCCGCGGAGTGGTGTATGACCCCCCAGCTCCAGATAAAATCAAAGGCGCCGTCGGGGAAGCTCATTTTCTCGGCGTCCATGCGCGTAATGACGCCTTTGAGCCCCTTTAGCTGAAGCCTCTTCGAAGTGCATGTGGCGGCGTACTCCGTGAGGTCGATTCCGGTGAACGATCGGGCATGGCGAGCCAGCAACTCCGCGTGACTTCCGCATCCCACCCCGATTTCGAGCACGTTTTTGTCGCGGAGGCCTTCAAAGTCGATCAACGCATCGAAAGGCACATGCTTCCACGGCAGGAATTCCGATGCCGCCGTGAAGAATCGCTTGTCGATCGCGGAGAAAAATTGAGGAGAAAATTCCTCGCATTCTATGTCTTGGCTCCAATCGTAACGCATGGGATGGCGTCCCCACCAATCCCGATTGGCCTCCTGCCATCGGCTTGATTGCTGGGTCGTCTGAGGCAACTGCGTGGGAGACGAGAAGTCGTCGGGAACGCTTTCGCTATGCTCCTTCACGGCTTGAGTTTAGTCGCTCTGTCCCGGGATGTCAACAACGAGAGTGAATTATTGTAGTATGGGTCCGTGGCGCCGCGCGGCCAAGTTCGAGATTCCGCTGAAAAGTACGGCGTTTCGAGCGCCTTCGCCCGCGCCTGGACCGCGGCGATCGTGGCGCTCACCGTCGCCCCCTACCTCTGGGCTTATTGGACCACTCCCAAGGGCTATACCTACGCCTGGACCTTGCCGCCGTACGTCCAGGATTCCTACGCCTACCTGGCCTGGTCCCAGCAGGCCGCGCGCGGAGCGCTCCTCTTCTCCTTCAAGTACACGGCGCTGGCCCACGAGCCTTTCGTGTTCCAGCCCTTCTTCCTGATCTGCGGCTGGCTGGGGCGGCTGAGCGGCGTGGGCCTGGGATTGATCCACTTGGCGATGAAATCGCTGGGGGTCGTCCTCTTCTTCCAGGCGTTCT
>DATLOS010000047.1:0-4197 GCA_035536155.1 Elusimicrobiota bacterium | reverse complement strand
TCGCCTGCGGCGCGGTCGAGCTGGTGCACTGTTATTCGCTGATCCACGACGACCTTCCCGCGATGGACGACGACGACCTGCGCCGGGGCAAGCCGACCAACCACAAGGTCTACGGCGAGGCGGTCGCGATCCTGGCCGGGGACGGCCTCCTCACGGGGGCCTTCGAGCTGGCCGCGGAGAACGCGCGCGAGCTCTCCTTGCCCGGCCGCGACTGCGCGGAGCTCATCCGGGTGGTCGCCGCCGGCGCGGGCTGGCGCGGCATGGTGGGCGGCCAAGCCGCCGACTTGGGCGCCGAGGGCGTCGCGGACTCGGCCTTGAAGAACGGCGGCGCCGCCAAGGCCAAGGCCCTGATCGACTACATCCACATCCACAAGACCGCCGCCCTCATCACGGCGAGCCTCGAGGCGGGCGCCGTGCTCGCGCGCGCCTCGGCGGCGCGGCGCGCCGCGCTGCGCGAGTACGGCCGCTGCGTGGGCCTCGCTTTCCAGATCGCCGACGACGTCCTCGACCGCGTGGGCGACAAGGCCAAGCTGGGCAAGCGCGGCTCCGACCAGGACAACGACAAGCTGACCTACCCCCGCCTCTACGGGATCGAGGAATCCCGCCGCCGGGCCGCCGCCCTCGCGGCGCGCGCCCGCCGCGCGCTTTCGATTTTCGGCTCGCGCGCCCGTCCGCTCGAGCTGCTCGCCGACTACATCGTCGCCCGCGACCGGTGAACTAGGAGAAAAGACATGGAGCTTCTACCCAACATCCAGAGCCCCGCAGACTTGCGCCGCCTGAAGGAGGCTCAGCTTCCCCAGGCGGTCGCCGAGGTCCGTCAGATGATCCTCGAGACGATCTCCAAACTGGGCGGGCACCTGGGCTCGAGCCTGGGCGCGGCGGACCTCACGGTCGCGCTCCACTACGTGTTCAACACCCCCCAGGACAAGCTGGTCTGGGACACCGGCCACCAGACCTACGGCCACAAGGTCCTCACCGGCCGCCAGAAAGGCTTCGACTCCATCCGCCAGTTCAACGGCCTCTCGGGCTTTCTCAAGCGCGACGAGTCCGAGTACGACGCCTTCGGCGCCGGCCACGCCTCCACCGCGATCTCCGCCGCCCTCGGCATGGCGGCGGCGCGGGACCTCAAGGGCGAGAAGAACAAGGTCGTCGCCATCGTCTCGGACGGCTGCATGACCGGCGGCGAGTCCTACGAGGGCCTGCAGAACGCGGGGATGCTCCAGAGCGACATCCTCGTCGTGCTCAACGACAACCAGATGTTCATCTCGAATCGGGTAGGCGCTCTGGGGACCTTTTTGACGCGCCTGCTCACCTTGGGCACCATCAAGAACGCGGAGAAGTCCATCGAGAAGTTCCTCGCCCGCTTCAAGTTCTGGGGCGCCGTCATCCTGCGCGTGGCCAAGCGCGCGAAGGTCCTGCTGTTTCCGGGCATGCTCTTCGAGGAGATGGGTTTCGCTTACTTCGGCCCGGTCGACGGCCACAACGTCCAGCAGCTCGTCCAGGTCCTGCGCTCGGTCAAGCAGCTCAAGGGGCCGATCGTGCTCCACTGCGTCACCAAGAAGGGCAAGGGCTACCCCTTGGCCGAGGAGCAGCCCTACACCTACCATGGGCCCGGCAAGTTCGAGCTGGCCACCGGCAAGATGCTCCCGGCCAAGCCCGCCCCGGTCGCTTACACCAAGGTCTTCGGCAAGTCCCTCCTCAAGCTGGCCGAGGAGGACCCCCGGGTCACCGCCATCACCGCGGCCATGCCCGAGGGCACCGGGACCGACATGTTCCGGGACCGCTTCCCCAAGCGCTACTACGACGTGGGCTTGGCCGAGCAGCACGCGGTGACCTTCGCCGCGGGCATGGCCTGCGAGGGCTATCGCCCCTTCGTGGCCATCTACTCGACCTTCCTCCAGCGCGGCTACGACCAGATCGAGCACGACGTCTGCATCCAAAAGCTTCCGGTGACCTTCTGTCTCGACCGTGCCGGCCTGGTGGGCGAGGACGGCCCCACCCACCACGGGGTCTTCGACTACGCCTACCTGCGCATGCTCCCCCACATGACCATCATGGCGCCCGCCGACGAGAACGAGCTCCAGCACATGGTCAAGACCGCCCTGGCCGTGGACGGCCCCGTGGCCATCCGCTACCCCCGCGGCGCCGGCATCGGCGTCGCCATGGACCCGGTGATGGAGCCCATCCCCGTGGGAAAGGGCGTGCGGCTCAAGGACGGCCACGACGTCACGATCCTGGCCATCGGCAACCGGGTCCATCCCAGCCTCCAGGCGGCCGAGCTCCTCGCGCGCCGCGGCATCGCCGCCGGCGTCATCAACATGCGCTTCGTCAAGCCCCTGGACCGGGATCTCCTCCTCCAGGCCGCCGAGAAGACCCCTCGGCTCGTCACCGTCGAGGACCACGTCCTCCAGGGCGGCTTCGGCTCCGCCGTCCTCGAGGCCCTCTCCGACGCCCAGACCGCCCTGGCTCCCGCCGGCAAGTCGCCGCGCGCCGCGAGCGTCCTGCGCCTGGGGCTGCCGGACGCCTTCGTCCAGCACGGCGCCCCCAACCTGCTCTACGACGCGGTCGGCCTCTCCCCGGAGAAGATCGCCGACCGGGTCGGCTCCTGGCTCGGAGCCGGCGCGCCCAAGACGGAGTTTACCGCCTCATAAGACAGGAGACCCCATGACCACCCATACGCCCTCCAAGATCCAGGTCGACCGCCTCATCCTGGCCAAGCTGCGCGGCTTCTGCGCCGGCGTGGTGCGCGCCATCGACGTCGTGGAGAAGGCCCTGGAGATCTGCGGCAAGCCCGTGTACGTGCGCCACGAGATCATCCACAACCGCTTCGTGGTCAACGACCTCCGCCAGAAGGGCGCGGTGTTCGTCGAGGAGCTCTCCGCCGTCCCCGAAGGCTCCTGGCTGATCTTCTCCGCCCACGGCGTGAGCCCGGCGGTCCGCGACGAGGCGTCTGCCCGCAAGCTCAAGGTGATCGACGCGACCTGCCCCCTGGTGACCAAGGTTCACCTCGAGGCGATCAAGTACGCGAAGCTCGGCTATTCCATCATCCTCATCGGCCACGACGATCACGTGGAGACCATCGGCACCTTGGGCGAGGCCCCGGAGCACATGGTCGTGGTCGGCTCCGCCGAGGAAGCCGAGCTGGTCCAGCTCAAGGACCCGAACAAGGTGGCCTACCTCACCCAGACCACCTTGAGCCTCGACGACACCGCCGAGATCATCGCGGTCCTGAAGCGCCGCTTCCCGAAGCTCCATTGCCCGCCCAAGGACGACATCTGCTACGCCACCCAGAACCGCCAGAACGCGGTGAAGTCCCTGATCCCCAAGGTGGACCTCCTCCTCGTTCTCGGGGCCCCCAATAGCTCCAACTCGATCCGCCTGCGCGAGGTCGGCCAAGCCAAAGGCGCCAAAAGCTACCTCATCGAGTGCGCCAAGGACATCCGCCACGAGTGGCTCGAGGGCGTGAAGACCCTCGGCCTGACCGCCTCCGCCTCCGCCCCCGAGGTCCTGGTGCAGGAGGTCGTGGACTACTGCAAGAAGGAGTTCGGCGTGGCTGAGGTCCTCGAGGACGCGACCGTCGACGAGGACGTCCACTTCTCCCTCCCGTACGAGCTCGAGAAGATCATTAAGGAACGCGGCGCCTCGGCGCGCTGAGCCTTTCCGCTTGCGGGAGGCCTCCTCGGCAGGAGGGGCATATCCCAAAAAGGTTTTGTGCGTTCGAGCTAAAGCGCGGCATCTCGCAGCTGCAACTGGCCGACGAGGCCGGCGTAAAGGCCTCGGTCGTCAATCGCGCCGAGCGCGGAGCGAACGCCCGCCTCGCCACCTGGGAGCGGCTCTTCGAGGGTCTGGGCTACACGCTCAGCTTCGATCCGCACGCCCTCTCCGAGGAGGTGCCGGATATCCTCGCCGCGGAGGCCGAGCGGCGGGCGGAGCGTCGGCTCCAAGGGCTGCTCGCCGGCACGAAGCGGTACTACTGAGCCGGAACGGGGGCCCGCGTCGCGCGCAGAGCTTCGTAGAGGACGATGCCGGCGCAGGTGGAAAGATTCAGGGAGCGGATGTCGGCGCAGTGGGGCACGCGGTAGAGGCGATCCGCGTAGCGCTCCCGCAGTTCGCAGGGCAGGCCCACCGACTCCCTGCCGAAGACGAGATAGCTTTCCGGGGAGTAGGGCGCCGACCAGAAATCCTTTTTCGCCTCGG
>DATLOS010000046.1:0-2407 GCA_035536155.1 Elusimicrobiota bacterium | reverse complement strand
GGGAGCGGACGGAGACGCGGATCGCCTTCGGCCTCTCCGACCGCGCCTACTTCGTGCGCGACAACGGGATCGGCTTCGACTCCAAGTACGCCGAGAAGATCCTCGAGGCGTTCCACCGCCTCCACTCCGCGAGCGAGTATCCGGGCACGGGGATCGGCCTGGCCATCGTCAAGAGGATCGTCGAGCGCCACCGGGGACGGCTCTGGGCGGAGGCGGAGCGGGATCGCGGGGCGACGTTCTACTTCACTTTGCCATGAGCGCCCCGTCCGCCGCCGTGCTGCTGGTCGAGGACAACGCCGACGACGCGTACCTCCTGCTCACCGCGTTCCGGGAGTTCGGCTTCCCGCGGGCGATCGAGGTCGCCAGCGACGGCGAGGAGGCCCTCCTGCGGCTCGAGGCGGAGGCGTCTCCCGGCCCGAAGGCGTCGCCCGCCCTGGTCATCCTGGATCTCAACCTGCCCAAGATCGGGGGGATGGAGGTGCTGCGCCGCATCCGCGCGCAGGCCCGGCTCAAGGCCCTCCCCGTCCTGGTCCTCACGACCTCGACGCAGGAGCGCGAGCGGGACGAGGCGCTGCGCCTGGGCGCCAGCGCCTTCCTGAACAAGCCCATGCGCTACGAGGAGTACCGCGGCATCGCCGAGCAGGCGGTCCGGCTCCTGCCCTGATGGCCGACCTCAAGCTGGAGCCGACGGCCGCGATGGTGATGGAGCTGGGCGCGGGCGTCTTCGCCGAGTCGGAGCTGGGCCGCCGCTACATGGCCGGGCTGGACCTTTCCGCCGCCGCCGAGCTCATCGACGAGCACCGGAGGCGGGGCATCCTGGAGCTGACGCGGGAGCTCATGTGCAACCGGAAGGCGGCGGTCCGGCGCGAGCTCCTGCGCCTCGTCGACCAGGCGGGGGGTGCGGTCCAGGTGCTTCTTCTGGCCGCCGGAAAGTCGCCGCTGGGCCTCGAGACCGCCGTCGAACGTCCGGAAAGGGTGACGGCGGTATTCGAGGCGGACGTCAGCGTCCCCGACGACAAGCGCCGCCTCTACGCCTCGCTGGCGCCGGGGCCGGCGGGGAAGGTGCGCTTCGTGCGCGCCGACGTGACCTCCCCGGAGCTGCCCGCTCTCCTGCGGGCCGCGGGCTTCGACTTCGGCAGCCCCGCCGTGATCGCGCTCGAGGGCATCACCCACTACATCTCCCCCGAGGCTTGCCGGGCGCTTCTCGGAGTCTTCGCGTCGGGCGAGGGCCGCAACGCGGTGATCGTCGAGTACGGCCCCCCGCTCGCCGCCTTGGCGGACTGGGTGCGGCCCAAGGCCCGGGCGGCGTTCTCCATCATCGAGCGGCGCTACTTTCCCCAGGGCATGATCAAGTACGACCGCGCTTGGTTCGAGGCGGCGCTCCGGGGGCTGGGCGGCGGGCTGGAGCGGCACTATCCGATGGAGGAGATGGAGCGCCTGCGCACCGGCGCCAACCGCTTTTTTTCCGGCCCCGGAAGCGGCTGGGTCGAGGTCCTCACGGGGCGGCTTTGATCTCCGTCTTCACCCAGGCCCGCAGCAGCTCCGCGACTCCCCAGGCCTGAGCCACGCAGCCGCGCGGGGTGAAGGGGGGCTCGGCGTCGAACACCTCGCTCACCTGCCCGGCGCAGGCGTCGTCCAAGTGGGGGAGGAAGGCCTCGAGCGCCTTGCGGGCGCCGGCGGCGTCGTCCGGCCGCACCCGCAGGCAGGCGTCCACGTAGGGGCCGATCAGCCAGCTCCAGACGGTGCCCTGGTGGTAGGCGGCGTCGCGGGCGCGCAGGTCGCCGTCGTAGCGGGACTTGTACTGCGGGGCCCCGGGAGAGAGCGAGCGCAGGCCGAGGGGCGTCAGGAGCTCGCGGCGCACGGCGTCGAGCACGGGCTCCCAACGCTCGCGCTCGAGCACCGGATAGGGCAAGGTGAAGGCGAAGAGCTGGTTGGGGCGGTTGAGCTCGGCCTCGGCCGGGTCGCCGTCGAGCACGTCGAAGAGGCAGGAGCGCCGCGGGTTCCAGAAGCGGGCGTTGAAGGAGGTCCGGGCCCGCTCCGCGGCGCGGGCGGTCTCGTCGGCCCGCGCTCCGCGCTCCGCCCGGCGCTGCCAATCCTCGAGGAGGCGCAGGGCGTTGTACCACAGGGCGTTGATCTCCACGGCTTTTCCCCGGCGCGGCGTGACCACCCAGCCCTGCACGCGCGCGTCCATCCAGGTCAGGGGCAGGGCCTCGTCGCCCTGGCGCAGCAGGCCGTCGCGCGGGTCGACGCCGATGCCGAAGCGGGTGCCCGCGATGTGGTGCGCGACGATCTCCTCCAGCTGAGGCAGGAGCCCGGAGACCGTGGTCCAGTCGCCGCTCGCCTCCAGGTAGCGGCCCAGGGCGTGGAAGAACCAGAGCGTCGCGTCGGCCGTGTGGTAGACGCCCTC
>DATLOS010000045.1:0-11564 GCA_035536155.1 Elusimicrobiota bacterium | reverse complement strand
CTCGCCCTCGAAGGCTCGGAGCACTATCTCCTGCAGGACCCCGCGGCGCCCTTGTCCTGGATCAGCATGGCCCCCCTGCCGCCCGATGCCGTCTCCGTCCCCGCCGGGCTCTCGGAGGAGGAAAAGAATCTCCTTGCCCATAACCTGCTGCGCCTGGCCTGGAGCCCCGCGGAGTGGAGGGCGCTGGGCTGGGCTCTTCCTTATCTGAACGGAGCCTTCTTCGACCGCTTGACGCCCGAGACCCGGGCCCTGTGCGCCGCCGAGCTGGGCGGCCTGCGCGAGGACGTGCAGCGCGCGGCCGCGGGATTCCTCGCCGGCGCGGGCCGCGCCGTGGGCGAGGACGCGAAGCTCGACCGAATCGTCTCCCGCTGGCTGCTCGTCTTCAAGGCCGACGCCTCCCGCGCCCTCCACCTCGCCTCGTCGCTCAAGGACGAGGAGCACATCCTCGATGAAGAGGACGCCGCCGAGCAGCCACCCCTCGTCCAATTCCTCACCGGCCGCATCTCCCTCGAACCCCTGCGCGCGGAGGAGGCGCAGGACACGTCGTCTAGGGTCCTCGGCCGCTCCCTCGAGGAGATTCCCCTCTCCGCGCTGGCCGGGGCCCGGGCCAACTGGGGCCCGGCGACGGCCAAGGGCGCCGCGTTGTCCGTTGCGGACCTCCACGGCCTTCCCCGCTCGGGCTATCCCCAGACCGAGCAGGCGATCGAGCGCGCCCACGGCGCCGAGGCGGGCTACGAGTGGACGCGGGAGGGCGTCCAGAACGGGGTCAAGGCCAGCGAGCAGGCGGGCGTCGCGCCCCGCGTGGAGCTGACCACCCGCGTCGCCCAGCGCGGCGGCCGCTCGGAGCTGCGGGCCTCGGTGCGCGACCACGGCGCCGGCATGGACGTGCGCGAGCAGCTCTTCCACCTGCTCGCCCTGGAGCGCTCCTCCTTCGCCGAGGGTGACGACCCGTCCAACGGCTTCAACGGGCGCGGCTGGTACAAGTTCCTGGTGCGCGCGGACCGCGTCCGCGTCGTCACCGGCAAGAAGGGCTCCGGCCGGCACACCGAGCTCGAGCTCTACCGCAAGCCCCGCCCCGAGGGCGGCTTCCGCTGGCAGGTGGCGCGCTTCGTAGAGCTCGAGGGCGCCTTCGAAGGCACCCGCATGGACTGGATCCAGGAGCGGCCCGGCTCCATCGCCGAGAACACCTTGGCCATGGAGCTCGAGAGCGCGCTGATCGCCGACAGCGTGGAGACCTACGCCGGGGCCCTGGGCGAGTTCGGCGTCGGGATCCTCATGAACGGGCGCCGCGTGTCCGAGCAGGTCTCCGCTTTGGGCGCGGTGGAGTGGGCGCCGGGAGAGGAGGTGCGCGTGGTGCGCACCTCCTCGAAGAAACGGCGCGTCCTGCAGAAGGGCTACTTCATCATGGACCTGGAGCAGGACCCCGAGCTCCTGGCGCTCCTGCCCGGGGAGCTGCGCCGCTTCCTGCGCGAGCGCGGCCTGAGCCTGTCTCTGCCGGTCAGCCGCAAGCCCCACGCCCTCTCCATTTCCCCGGACCGCGACCGCAGCGCCCTGGCCGGCAAGGAGCGCTACATGGAGCGCCTGCAGAAGGCCGTCCTCGCCGCGACGGCGCGGGCCGCGGCCCGAGAAATGGCCGAGGGCCTATGGCGACCCCGCGGCCTCCCCCAGGACTACCTCTACCGCTCCGGGCACCTCTGGGCCAGTACCGGGACTTTGCGCCACAGCGCCCACGAGCTGGCCAAAGCCTTGGAGGGACGCTGGGACTCGGTCAATCCCGCGGCGGTCCGGGAGAGGCTCCCCGATGGCGGCGACGGCGCGGCTCTCGCCCACTTCCTGGCCTACGTCAAGTTCCCATGGAACGGCCGCGAGCTCTCGCTGGCGACCTTGCGCGAGGACGTCATCCTCCTGGCCCAGGCCGAGAAGGAGGGCGGGGGAAAGCTGGCCGGCGTGCGCGCGATGCTCGAAGAGAGGCGGCGCGCGCTCATGGACCTGCCGGATGGCTACAGGGCGATGTATCGCGAGGCCTGGCGCCGCTACCGCGACCTGGCGGGGGCGACGGCCAAAGAGGAGCGCTGGAAGGAGGACGAGGAGCCGCCGAGCCCCGAGGAGAGCCGGCGCAGGTCTTTGCTCGCGGGCCTCATCAGCGGCGTCATGACCCCGCTCCTGCGCGAGCGCATGAAGCAGCCCAAGGCCTTCTACCGCGTCCTCTTCGGCAAGACCCCCTATCCGCGCGTGGCGGTGTTCGGCAAGGACTGGCTCGGCCTCAACCTCAACGCCGGCCAAGTCCAGTCCTGGCTGGACTGGGCGGACCGCGCCACCAGCGGCGAGAGCACTCCGGAGGAGGACTACAAGCAGCTCTTCGAGCTGGTCGAGACCGCGGTCCACGAGGACGCCCACGCCTGGGAGCCCACCGGCATGGAGACGCACAACGCGGAGTTCCTGGAGCGCATGCGCGCGACCTTCCTCGACATGGCCCGGAAGCGGACGGTCCCGGAGGACTTCCTCCGGCGCGCGACCGCGGAACGGGCCGCGGGCCTGCGCTGAGCGCGGCTAGGGCGCCTCGGCCGCGAGCTCCACGAGGCCGGCGTCCGGCGCCACGGACTTGAGCACCGCGCGCGTGACCTCGGCGTGGTCCGCCTTCGCGCCTCTCTTCTGCACCAGCGCGGCGTCGGCGATGTCCGCGTAAGACCTCCCCGCCGACAGCAGAACGACGAAAGCCGCTTGGAGCGGCGGCAGGCTGGGGTTGAAGGCGACGCTCTCGACGGCGGAGCCGGCGTAGATCTTGCCGTCCTTGGTCCGCAGGGCCACGCCGGACGGGTCCCCGCTATAGGGCGCGTACGCGGCGTTGGCCGCCGCCAGCGCGGCCGCCGCCAAGGCCTTGGGCGCCGCGGCGAGGACCAAGCCGTGGTCCACCGGATCGAGGAGCAGCTTCTCCTTGCCCAGCTCCCGCGGGCCGAAGGGCTCGGGCAGATAATGGGTCAGGGGCACGGCGGGGCGGCCGGGGATGAGGATCTCCGGGATGGCGTTGAGCTCGTACAAGAACTGGCGGCAGTGGCCGCAGGACGGCGCCGAGAGCGCCATCTTCTTGAGCGCCCTTTCCCCGTGCGCCAAGGCGTTGACCACGGCGAAATGTTCGCAGTGAACGGTCTGGCTGAGCTGGGAGCCGGGAAACTCCAGGTTCACGCCGAGGTAGATCGCGCCGCTGGCTCCCAGGGCCGCCGCGCCCGCGTGGTAGTTGGAGATGGGCGGCCGGGCGAGCCCCTGGGCGATCGGCACGAGGGCGCCGAGGAGCTGGTCCGTGGAAAGCCCGAGCTTCTCCCGGATCCGCGCGACCGACTCGTTGGGAATAAAGTAAGGAGGGTTGGGCAGCAGGGACTTGAGGTCTTGGCCCGACGCTCCCGGGGCCAGGCCGGCCAGGAGCAGGACGAGCCCGGCGGCCCGTCTCACGCCTTCACGACCAAGGTCCGCGGCTCCGTGAACTCCTCCATCGCCCAGCGCACGCCCTCGCGCCCGATGCCGGAGCCCTTGGAGCCGCCGTAGGGCATCGCGTCGGAGCGGAAGGAGGGGATGTCGTTGACGATGAGGCCGCCGACCGGCACGTCCGCCCACGCGGAGAGCACCGAGCCCAAGTCCTTGGTGAAGAGCCCGGCCTGGAGCCCGTACTGCCCGGCGGCGATGGAGGCCAGCGCCGTCTCCACGTCGGGGACCTTCTCCAGCGTGACCACCGGGCCGAAGGCCTCCTCGCAGGTCAGCTTGCAGGCCTTGGGCGGGTTCTCGACGATGGTCGCCGGGACGAAGCAGTCCTTGCGCGGGCCGCCCAAGAGCACCTTCCCCCCGCCCGCCGCCGCCTCCTGGATCCAGGCGTCGACGCGCTCCGCGGCGCGCTGGTCGATCAAGGGCGCCACGTCGGTCTTCTCGTCCTTGGGGTCGCCGGCCACGAGCTCGCGGGCGTTCTTGAGGAAGAGGTCCTTGAACTTGTCGTAGACCGCCTCCTCGACCATCACCCGCTGCACCGAGATGCAGACCTGGCCCGAGTAGTAGAAGGCGCCCCAGGCGGAGCGCGCCGCGGCCCAGGGAAGATCGGCGTCCGCGGCCACGACCACGGCGGCGTTTCCGCCGAGCTCGAGGACGGCGTGCTTCTCCCCGCAGACGGCCTTCAAGTGCCAGCCCACCTTCGCGCTGCCGGTGAAGGAAAGGACGCGGAAGCTCGCATCCTTCGCCAGCGCCTCGGCGGTCTCGTTGGAGCAGGGCGCGGCGACGAACCAATCCTTGGGCCAGCCCGCGTCCAGAATGGCCTGGGCGAGCTTCGCCGCGGTCTTCGGCGCCTGCGGCGCGGGCTTGAGGAAGAAGGGCGCCCCCACCGCGATCGCCGGGGCGACCTTGTGCGCGACCAGGTTCAGCGGGAAGTTGAAGGGGCAGATGAAGAGGCAGGCCCCGCGCGGCGCGCGGCGCACGAAGGCCATGCGGCCTTCCGTGCTCGCGTCGAAGTCGAGGGGCAGCCACTCGCCGCCCCAGCGCGGCGCCTCGCCCGCGGCCCAGGCGAAGGTGAAGGCGGCGCGGTCCACCTCGCGCCGGGCCTCCTTGATCGGCTTGCCCACCTCCTCGCAGATCAAAGCGGCGAATACTTCTCGCTCGGCCTTGAGCCGCTCGGCGACGCCGGCCAGGACCTTGGCGCGCAGGTGGGACGGTGCCTTCGCCGCGTCGGGGACGCGGGCGGCCAGGCGCCGCGCCGCCGCCAGCGCCTCCTCGGTGCTCATCTCGCGCACGGGAGCCTCAGCCACTTGAGCCATTGGTCTATCCTCCGGAAGTCGCGCGCCAAATGATCCGGCTTCGAGCGCACGAGCTCCTTCCACGTCGAAAATCCGGTGCCCACGGCGATGGTGCGATAGCCCGCCTTCTTGCCCGCCTCCACGTCGAGGGGCGTGTCGCCGATCACGTACACGTCCGCGCCGTCCACCCGCTCCCCGTCGAGGAGCTTGCGCGCGCGGGCGACGGCCTTCTTGAGGAGGGCGGGGCGGTGATAGGCGTCGCAGCCGTAGCCGCCGAAGAGGAAGTAGGGATGGAGGCCCGACGGCTCGAGCTTGATGCGCGCGCCCTCCTTCACGTTGCCGGTGCCGAGGCCCATGAGCACGCCCTTCTCCCGGCTCAAGCGCTTGAGAAGGGGCTCGATGCCGGCGGTGAGCTCGTACTTCTTGCCGCGCAAGGCGACCCGGACGTAGAAAGGCAGGAAGCGCAGGTACTCGCGGTGCACGCGGTCCACCTCGGCGCGCCGGGCCTTGCGCCCGGTGGCCTGCTCGATCGCCTCGGCGAAGTTGCGCAGGTCGGTCTTGCCCGCGAGGCTGAGCTCGCCGCAGTCCTTGCGCGTCTTGAACACCTCGCGGATGGCGCGGTTCAAGGCCTTGCGCCCCGCCCCGCCGGCGCGCACCAAGGTCCCGTCGAGGTCGAAGAGGAGGACGCGAACTCGAACCAGGTCGGCGGTCTTCACACCCTGAAGTCCTGGGCCCGGTGCACCAAGGTCCCCTTCTTGAACACCGCGGAGACGAGGTTCGCGCCGAACCAATACGGCAGCTCGCGGTAGTCCTCGCAATCCAAGACGATGACGTCGGCCTGCTTGCCCGGCTCGAGCGAGCCGTGGGTCTTGCCCAGCCCCAGGGCGTGCGCGCCGTTGATCGTCGCGGCGGTTATCGCCTCCTCGGCCGTCATGCGCATGCGCGCGCAGGCCAGGGAGATCGCCTCCTGCATGTTCCAGCAGGGGCAGGTCCCCGGGTTGAAATCGGTGGCCAAGGCGACGGGAAGCCCGGCGTCGAGGATGCGCCGCGCCGGCGGATACTCGGCCATGCCGAGGAAATGGTTGGCGCCCGGCGTGAGCACCGCGACGGTGCCGGCCTCTTTGAGGCGCGCCAAATCCTCGGCGTCGGCGCAGTCCAAATGGTCCGCGGAGCGGGCCTTGAGCTTGGCCGCGAGCCGAGCTCCGCCCGAGCGGCTGAGCTGCTCGGCGTGGATCTTCACCTCGAGCCCCGCCTTCGCCCCCGCCGCGAGCACGCGCTCCGACTCCTCCTCGGAGAAGTAGCCCTTCTCGCAGAACACGTCGACGAAGCGCGCCAGCTTTTCCTTGGCCACCGCGGGCACGCCC
Organism: Elusimicrobiota bacterium; assembly: GCA_035536155.1. Taxonomy (GTDB): domain Bacteria; phylum Elusimicrobiota; class Elusimicrobia; order UBA1565; family UBA1565; genus DATLOS01. The sequence continues at coordinate 5,431 of DATLOS010000045.1, read as the reverse complement.
TCGCGGCAGAGGAGCTCGACGTAGTCGCCGGCGCGGCCCGCGTACTCGGGCGGGACGGCGTGGGCGCCGAGGAAGGTGGGCACGATCTCGAGGGCGGTGAGCTCGGACGCGTCGCGCATCGCGCGCAGGCTCTTGAGCTCCGAGTCCAGGTCGAGGCCGTAGCCGCTTTTGGCTTCGATCGTGGTGGTGCCGCACTCGAGGAAGCGCTGGGACTGGCGGCGCAGGCGCTCGGCCAGCGCGGCCTGGGTGGCGCCCCGCAGGGCGTTAACGCTGGAGACGATCCCGCCCCCCTCCTCCTTTATCTGAGCGTAGGTCTTGCCCTTGAGGCGCGACTCGAAGTCCTTGAGCCGCGGCTCGGCGAAGACCGGGTGGGTGTGGGCGTCGACGAAGCCGGGCAGGACCACGCGCCCGCCCATGTCCATGAGCCGCGCCTTGGAGGCGTCGGGGTGGCGCAGGACGATCTCCTTGAAGCCCGCCGCGGCGACGAGGCCGTTCGAAATCAGCACCGCTCCGTCGCGGGTCACGCCGAGCGCGGACATCTCCTTGCCCGCCCGCGGCGCGTCCGGGCCGGCCAAGGTGAGGACCTGGGCGTTGACGAGGAGGTGCTTCACGACGGGATTCTACCAAAAGCGCGGACGCCGCCGGACCCGCGACAACCTAGGTCTTAGGGCTCCGCCCGAACTGGGACGATCGGGGGTGGCCCGGAGCGGGAAGCGGGCGCCAAGCTGTGGCGATGGAGTCCCAGCCGCTCCCTCCGTGGCTCGTCCCGGAGGAATCGCTCGACCGGCGCGTGCGCTCCGCGACGGTCGAGATTTTCGAGCTCAACCGCCGCCTGGCCCGCGCCAACGCCCAGCTGCGCGAGGCCAACCGCCTCCAGGCGCGCTTCCTCGAGGACATGGCCCACGAGCTGAGGAACCCCCTTTGCGTGATCCTCGGCTACGCCGGCTTCCTGCGCGAGAGCCTCGACGCCCGCGTGCCCGCCGACTCGCTCGACGCCATGGATGCCCTGCGCCGCAACGCCGAGAACCTCCAGGCCTTGGTCGAGACCTTGCTGGACGCCGCCCGCCTCGAAGGCGGCAAGGTCCGCCTCGCCCGCGAGGCGTTCCCCGCCGCCGAGGCCCTCGAGGACGCCGTCGCCTGCCTGCGCGCGGACGCCGCGCGCAAGGGCGTGGCCTTGAGCGCCCGATGCGAGGACCCGGTCGAGGTCCTCGCCGATCGAGTCCGCCTCCGGCAGATCCTGTCGAATCTGATCGGCAACGCGGTGAAGTTCACCCCGGAGGGCGGAAAGGTGACGGTTTCGGCTCGCTCCGAAGGCGAGGGCGTCGGCTTCTCGGTCGCGGACACGGGCCGCGGGATGAGCAAGGAGCAGGCCGCGCGGGTCTTCGAGCGCTTCTACCAGGCCGAGGAGGCCATGGTGGAGCATGAGGGGCTGGGCTTGGGCCTCCACATCGTGCGCGAGCTGGTCGCCCTGCACGGCGGCCGCGTCTGGGTCGATAGCGCGCCCGGAGCCGGGGCGCGCTTTCACTTCGTCATCCCGCGCTAGGCGGGCTTATCCCCCTTCTTCGCCTGGAGCTCCTCGAGCTCTTGGCGCGCCCGGGCGAGGTTCTCCTCCATCGCCGCGAGGAACTTCTTGGTGTAGACGTGCTCCAACTCTTCCGGCTTGTAGTACTTGAGCTTGGCCTGGTTCTCGGGGATGGCCATCTCGAGGCCCAGGATCAGCCGCTCGAGATACTCTTCGCGCTCCACTCCGGAATTATAGAATACTGCCGCCCATGACCCGCACCGAAGTCCGGCGCCACGCGGCCGCCCTGGTCGGCTTCATCGCGCTGGCTCTCCTTTATACGCTGCCGGTGGCGAGGCGCTTCGCCACTCATTTCCCCGGTACCCCGGGCGAGACCTTCAACAACGTCTGGAACATGTGGCACTTCCGCTGGACGCTGACCCACCCCGGCGGCAACCCGCTCTGGACCGACCACCTCTACTGGCCCTACGGCTCGAACCTCCTGCTCGTGCATGGGACCCTGGTCCACTCGGCGCTGGCCTTCGTCCTCCAGCCCCTGATCGGCGCGGTGCGCTCCTACAACGCCGTCTACCTCCTGTCGCTCGTCCTCGCGGGCTACGGCGTCTACGGCCTCCTGCGCGACTGGGGCCACGAGCCGGGGATAGCTTTCGTCTCCGGCGCCGCTTTCGCCTTCTCCCCGATCATGACCCAGCAGAACGTGATCGGCCGCGGCTGGGATTACGTGAGCTTCCACCCCGTCCCCTTCTTCCTCTGGGCGCTGGTCCGGTGCATGCGGGACAAGAAGGTCCGCGACGCGGCGCTGGCCGGCCTGGCGCTCGCTTGGTGCTGGCTGTGCAACTACTACTACTTCCTCGGCTGCATGCTCTGGCTCCCGGCGGCCTATCTCCTGCGCGAGCGCCCGCTGACGCTCGAGGCCTCGCCGCGCCGCCCGGGCGCGGCCGCGCGGACCGCCGGCTTCGTCCTCCTCGGGGTGACGGGCGCCGCGCTCCTCGCGGCACTCGCGCGCGGCCAGGTCGAGTTCCATGGCGCCGGCTCGATGCGCGAGCTCCTCCGCTACGTGGCGCCCTACCTCTTCTTCTGGGCGGCCGTCGCCGCGAACCTGGCCCTGCGCTGGCGCCCGCGCGCCCGCCTCGATCTTTCGGCCCTGCGCTGGGAGCGCTGGTCGCCCTACGCCGGCACGCTCGCCTGCTGGGCCGCCGCGGCCTGGCCCATGATCGCCGCGACCGTCTGGTCCATGGCCTCGGGCGACTACGGCGCGCCCCACAACCGCTGGCGCGGGGGCGGAAACCCCATGGACCTCGCCGTCGTCCTGCAGCCCGCGGCCTTCCAGCCCCTCTGGCGTCCGCTCATGTACCGCTGGTTCGAGCCGACCTTCTACGTCTCCTTCGGCCTGACCCCGCTTCTGCCCGTGCTCTTCTCCTGGCGCCGGCTGGCCCAGGACCCTTGGGCGTCGCTCTGGCTCAAGGGCTTCCTGCTCTTCTTCTCGCTCATGCTCGGACCCTGGCTCAAGCTCTTCGGCGTGCACACCTACCTGCCCCTGCCTTTCTACTTCCTGCACGCGCTCCCGGTGTTCATCAACATGACCATCGGCTACACCTTCAACGTCGTCGCCTCGTGCCTCCTCTGTCTCGCCTTCGCCTCGGCCCTGCGCGAGGTGAAGGCGGCGGCCTCCCCCGCCTGGCGGCCCCGGGTCGCGGCCGCCGCCGCGTGCCTGCTCGCCTTCGAGTTCTGCCACGGCGGCCTGCGCACCTTCCGCCTCGACTTCCCCGGATTGATCTATCGCTTGGCGGACCGCCCCGACGGCGTCGTCCTGCCGATTCCGGCCGGCGCCAACTTCCACGTCATCGTGAACCCCGGCCCCATCGGCGAGGCCTTCATGGAGCAGGAGCTGGCGCAGACCATCCACCACAAGCCCATCATGGGCGGCCATCTCGGCCGCGTGGCGCGCCGGGTCTACGACCGCACCATGGGAGACCCCGTCTTCCAGGGCTTGATCCGGGCGCAGGAGGGCGCTCCCCCCGAGCCAATCCTGACCGACCGCGCCCGGATCGCCCGCTACCTCGCGGACATGCGCGTGCGCTACGTCCTCGTCGAGACGGCCCGAGCCCGACCGGCGCTCCAAGCCGCGCTGGCCTCGTGGCCGATGCGCGCGATCGACGAAGAAGGGACCCTGCGCCTCTTCGAGACCGCCGCCATTCGGCGCTAGGTCCAACGGGGCCTCGCCTCCTGGGCCTCCCGTTCCTTGCCCTACTGCGCCCTCCGACGTAAAAAGAGGATATGAGGCGCCTTCTCGCGTCCGCGCTTTGCGCCGCGCTCGCCCTGGGTGCCATTCCGGCCCAAGCCGGGAGCGGGCTCGTCCGCGGGCGCGGCGTCGAGGCGGCCCCGTTCACGTTCGGCGGCGCGCCGGCGGCGGACCTCCCCGCCGCCGCGAACCTGGGCGCCGCCCTCGCCCCCCTCCAGCTTCTCTCCGACCCCGCGGCCCATCCCGAGCTCTTCGAGCGCTCGGAAAGCGGCCTCCTGCTGCCCCGCGCGGGGATCGCGGCCCCGACCTTCGAGGAGCTGGTCGCCGCGCACGCCAACGCCGCCCCGTCCGCCGCGGTGGAGCACCCCGACGCCGGACGGGACCGGGCCGACGCCGCGCTCCTCGCGTCCCTCGGCATCCCGCTCCTCCCGGGCACGAAGATCCTGGAGCTGCCGTCCACGGATGAGGCGCCGGCCGGGACGAAACCGGAAGGTCCCCGCGTCATCCCGAGCACCGGCCTCCAGCTGCGCAAGGTCCTGCGCGCGCTCGAGGGAGTCGACGGCGTCACGGCCGCCAAGATCCTCCAGGAGCTCTACGGCGGCCCGCTCGTGCGGAGCAATGCCGATCCCGCGACGCCGGCCGGCGAGCTGGTGCTCCCCGAGTCCATGCTGGTCGTGCCCAAGACCGAGCCGATCTACGTGGTCTCGGCCAACGGCATCCCGGAGCGGAGCCCGGCGCCCGCCGCGCCCGCCGTCCCGAAAGCCGAGCGGCCTTCCCGCTTCGCGCTCTACGGGGTCCTCGCCTCGGCCGCCCTCTCCTCCTTGATAATCGCCGCCCTGTCGCAGACCCCCATCCCCTACGGCTCCGCCGTCAAGGCGATGGTCTGGGCCGCCAACGTCCTGCTGGCCGCGTTCCCGCTGATGGCGATCGTCCAAGTTTTCCGCAAGGTCTCGGAGCTGCGTCGCCTGCGCCGCGAAGGCGGGAAAGAGGACGCCGCCGTGCACTGGCTGGAAGGCTACGACCACCCCTCGCACTCGATCAAGATGCTGGCCAAGGGCTTCCAGTTCGGCGGCATCGCCTCCAAGGGCGTCCTCCAGCTCTGGGTCCTGGCGCTCACCCGGGTCGCGCTCTCGAGCTTCGTGCTGCTCCAGCTCTGGCTCGCGCGGGGCAAGGCGCCGCGGCGCGAGCGCATCCTCTCGAGCGTCCGCTTCGCCGCCGTGCTCCTGGGCGTGGGCGGCCTCCTGGCCTTCCACTTCTTCGTCGGCCCGAGCCTGCCGTTCGTCGTCATGATCCTGGGCATGATCGGGGCGCTCCTGCACTCCTTCTTCTCCGTGCCCAAGGTCTTCTTCAACAACAAGCTCCTGGCGAAGATCCGCTCGTTCGACCCCAAGCGCTTCGACGAGCAGGCCTTGGCCGCGATGCACAAGTTCCGCTCCAACGACTTCGTCTATTACCTGATGGTGGCGTTCGGCAACCTCTTCCTGGTGCCGGCCTACCTCTCCACCGGCCTCTGGTATAACGCGCTCGACTGCCTCTTCCTGGCCATGGTGACCAGCCTCCTCTTCTACCAGATGCACGTGGCCGGGTCCCTGCCCTGGCAGCGCAACGCGATCCGGGCCGGTCCCGCGGACGGGCCGGCCTCCCGCTGAAATTGACTCCCCCGCGGA
>DATLOS010000044.1:0-3787 GCA_035536155.1 Elusimicrobiota bacterium | reverse complement strand
CCGGCCCTCGAGGCGGTACTCGGCGGGGACTGCCCGGGGACCCGAGGCGCGGTAGTCGCCGAGCTCCAACTGATAGCCCCCTTCGGGCTCCTGCACCCGCGCCAGCCGGCCGGTGGCCTTGTCGAGGCGCAGCATCCATCTTCCGGCCTCGACGCGCGGGCCTTTCCAGCCTCCGTGAAACCGAGCGGGCCGCGCGGCGAAGACCTGGCCGGAGAGGTAGTCGCGCAGGAGCAGGAGCACGCCCTGGAGGTGCCCCTGCAGAGCGCGCTCGTCGACGCCCTCGAGGCGGATCGGGTCCATGACGAAGCCGCCGGAGGAGTCCACCGCGATCCGGAAAAGCGGAGTAAACAACGGCCCCAAGACCTCGATGGAGAGGCCCTCGGCGGCCCGGTAGTGGAGGATGCCGCCGAAGCGGAATTCCCGGCCCGCGACGGAGCCGTCGATCTGGCAAGGCCCGCCGAAGCCGGAGAAGGCGCCGCGCTCCGCCGCCAGGCTCTCGAGGTAGAGCTCTCCCAGGCGGGCCGCGTCCAGCCGGCGTTCCTCCGCGAGGAGCTTGTCGCGCACCGCCTTCGCGGGCTCCGCCGAGAAAGAGCGGCGCCACGCCTTCCAGGCACCCTCGTGGTCGCCGGCCGCGCGGCAGACCTCGCCCACGTGATCCCAGACGGTCTCGTCGTCGGGCAGCAGCCTTCCCGCCAGCTCGAGCCGCTCCCGGGCCTCGGCGATCTTGCCCAGCTTGAAGAGCGTCCAGCCGTAGGAGTCGACGTAAGCCCCGCTCTTCGGGTCGAGCTCCGACGCGCGGCGGGTCAGCTTCTCCGCCTGATCGAGCTTGAGACCGCGCTCCGCCAAGGCGTAGCCCAGGAAGTTGAGCGCGGAGGCGTCGTCCGGATTCGCCTTGAGGATGGCCCGGAACTGCTCCTCGGCCCGCGGCATGTCGCCCAGCTTCTCGTAGACGGCGCCCAGCTGGAAGCGCGCGTCGCGATTTCCCGGCCGGCGCGACACCAGCTCGGACAGAAGCGCGGCCGCCTTGGCCGGCTCCTTCAAGTCGTCGTAGCCGAGCGCCAGGAAGTAGGCGACGTCCTCGGAGTCGGGCCATTTCGCGCGCGCCGCCTCCAGCGTTTGGACCGCCTCGCGCAGCTGCCCGGCCTGGGTCAGGTAGTAGCTCAGGCGCAGGCTGACCGCGGAGTCCTCCTTGAGGGCGGCGCTCGCCTTGAGGCTCGCGGCGGCGGCGGCGAAGTCTCCTTCCTGCTCGGCGATGAGCGCCAGCCATAGGCAGGCCGCGGGGTTGCCCGGAGCGGCCTCGCGGGCGCGCTGGAAAAGCTCCTTGGCCTCGGCCAGCTCGCCGCGGGAGTAGCGGAGCTCGCCCACGCGGTCGAGCAGGGCGGCGTTGCGGGGGTCCCTCTTGAGAACGTCCTCGTAGGCGCCCAGCGCCGCGAGGGTGTCCCCGGCCACCTCATAGACCTGCGCCAGCGCCAGGAGCGGCTGGACGTTGTCCGGGTCGAGCCGGTTCGCGGCCTTGAGGTGCGCCACCGCCGCCGCGTTGTCGCCGGCCTTCTGCTCGATCATGGCCAGCTGGTACTCCGCCTCGGCCGCGTTGTCGGGGTTGGTGGCCAAGTACTGCTTGAGGTACTTGCGCGCCTTGTCGGGCGACTGCGCCCCGAGGAGGTTCCCCAAGGCGAGCAGCGCGTCGCGGAAGTCGGGCTTGATGGCCAAGGCCTTCTCGAAAGCCGCCTGCGCCTGGGGCAGCTCCCCGCGCGCCCAGCGCACGTTGCCCAGGAGCAGGTAGGCCTGCGGGTCGTTCGGCGCCAAGGCGACGAAGCCCTCGGCGAGGGAGGCCGCCTTCTCCATGTTCCCGGACTCCAGCGCCAGCTCGGCGGCCTGCTGGCGCATCGACGCGGACTGCGGGTCGAGCTCGATGGCCGCATCGTACTCGCGCAGCGCCTGCGCCGGGTCGCCTTGGTTGGCGTAGAGCAGGGCCTTGAGGTAATGCTGATAGGACGCTTTCGGCGACGCCCAGGCCGCCGCGGGCGAGAGCCCGAGGAGCGCGAAAAGGAGGGCCCGCTTCACGTCGGGCACGAGAGATCCTTGTCCATGAGGATGGCGTCGGAGCCGTCATTATAGTACTTGGCCCGACGGCCGACAACGCGGAAGCCCGCGCCCTCGTACAGGCGCCGGGCCGCGAGGTTGGGCTCGCTCACCTCGAGAGTGGCGCGGGCCGCGCCGCGCGCCCGCTCCAGGAGAGCCGCCAGGAGCGCGCGCCCCACGCCGCGGCGCGCCGCCGCGGGCGCCACCGCGATGTTCAGGACCTGCGCCTCGCCGGCGACCAGCCACATGCAGGCGTAGCCCACCGCCCCGCCGTCGTCCGCCACCAAGAGCACCGAGCCGGCCCGGCCGAGCTCCTCGGCGAACTGCGCGCGGCTCCAGCCCGGGGCGGTGGGCCAGAGCTTCTCGATGGCCGCCAGCGCGTCGAGGTCCTCCTCGCGGGCCGGGCGGAGGACGGGCATGCTCAGCTCCTGGGCAGCTGAAAGTTGGCCGGCTTGAGATACAACGGCGCGCACGGACCCGGCCGGCCCGCCTCGAGCGCCGCGCGCGCCGGCTCGAGGAGATGCCGGGCCTCGAGCGGCCAGGGGAAGGCCGCGCCCGGCTCGAGGACGGGGTCCTTGCCCCCGCGCGTCAGGCGCGCGAGGATCGGACCGGCCTCGGAGGCCCGCGTCCAGAGCGGCTTGCCCGGCGCGCCGGGGCCGAAAGCCTGCAAGTAGAGCTCCGCGTCTTCCTCCCCCTTGCGGTGCCCCGCCGGCAGGCGCACGCAGAATCGAGGGGGGGCGTCGGCGCGGGCGCGCGCCTGCCAGGCAGCGGCCTCGAGGAAGCTCACGCCGACGGCAGGTATCTCCAGGGAGGCGGCCAAGGTCGAGGCGAAGGCCAGGCCGACGCGCACGCCGGTGAAGCGGCCGGGGCCCGTCGAGCAGGCGACCGCGTCCAGGTCCTCCAGCCTCCAGCCCGCGCGCTTCAGGAGGCCGCGCAGGACGGGCCAGAGCTTCTCGTCGTGGTCCCCGCCGCGGCGCCGCACGCTCCACGTGCGCCCCTCGCCGCCCAAGGCCAAGGACATCGTGTTGCCCGTCGCGTCCGCCGCCAACAACCTCATAGTCCGGATCTCCGGAGCAAGGCGCGGCTCGCGGGCCCGCTCGCGCGCAGGCTCGCGCGCCGGCCCTTGCTGCCGCCCTCGCCGAGGTAGCCCAGCGACACGCCCAGGCGGTCTCGAGGCAGGACGCCCTCCGCGGCCGCCGGCCACTCGATCACGCAGGCGGTGCGGGGATCGGCGAGGTAGTCCTCGAGGCCCAGGCCGCAGACCTCGCCCGCCTCGATGCGGTAGAGATCGACGTGGCAGACCCGCAGCGCCTTCATGCGGTACTCGTTGACCAAGGCGAAGGTAGGGCTGGTGACCTCGCCCCGGTAGCGCAGGCCCCGCAGCATCCCGCGCACGAAGGTGGTCTTGCCCGCGCCCAACGGGCCCTCCAGGCAGACCACGTCTCCGGGCCGCAGCGCCCTCCCAACCCGCGCCGCCGCGTCCAGAGTGGCCTTCTCGTCGGGCAGTGTCGTCTTCATCGGAGAGCCTCTCGTTCCCAGACGAGATGCGCCGTTTGGCGGTCGCCGTCCACCTCGAACGGGACCGTGGAGAGCTCGAGGCGGCGCCCCGCGAGGCGGACCTTCCGCGCCTGGCGCGTCCCGATCCAATTCGGGAAGAGGCTCTGCTCCACGCGATGCACCACGTTCCCCGAGCGGACCGACCAGC
>DATLOS010000043.1:0-4952 GCA_035536155.1 Elusimicrobiota bacterium | reverse complement strand
CCGCCTCGAAGCCGCGCAGCCGGTTCTCCTTCTCCAACGCCGCGCGGCTGCTGCCCGCGGCGCGCTCGATGCGGGCCACGTCGGCGCGCTGCAGGGTCACGGTGCCGTAGCCGATGTCGAGGACGAGCTCCTTCTTGTCCTCGGATTGCACCATCCCCTCCATGGTGCGCCCGTTCTTGAGATGAACCGTGTCGGCGCTGGCCGAGGCGGCCAGGAGCGCGATGAGCGCCGCGAGAGGCATATCCCAACTGTAGGCGGGATCGGACGCCGCCGCAACCCCCGGGGCCGAAGGGCCCGCGACGCCCCGCTCGGCCCGTGCTTTAATTTCCCCGGTGCCGATCCGCGGGCTCTTAATCATTCTCCTGGCCGCTGCCGACGTGCGCGCCGCTGCCATCCGCCCCACGGCCGCGCGGGCGCACGAGGCCCTTCTTCAAAACGTCGCCCTGCGCTACGGCATCGACCCGTCGCCGAACGCCATCGCCGACCTGGGCGAGGGCGATCACGCCGAGGTACGGGGCGGGATCATGCCGCTCGACGCCCGAGCGCTCCTCGGCGAGCGGCTTCCCGCCGAGCCGGGAGAGCCCGTCGCGGTGAAGATCCCGTATCCCGGCCTCGGCGCGCCGCTCGCCCGGGCCATGGTCGCTCACGAAGCCGAGGCGAGCGAGCGCCTCGAGGCCGCGGGCGGCGGGGAGCTCTTCGCGCGCGCGGTCCGCGACCCCGACTTCCGCGTCCTGGTCATGGAGGATCTGCGCGCTTATCGTCCCGCCCTCGAGTGGGCCGAAGGCCGCCGCGTCATCGCGCCGCGGACCTTCGCCCGCATCCAGACGCAGCTCGAGCGCGGCCTCGCCGCCCTGGAAGCCGCGGGCTTGGTCCACTCGGACCTCAAGCCGGACAACGTCTTGATCGGCCCCCGCGCGCGGGTGAAGATCGTCGATCCCGGGATCGCGGCCGAGGAGGGAGGCTATCCCCCCTACCCCGGCTACGACGGCTGGCGCGGCGGCCACGTCGACTACGTCTCCGAGAACCAGCTGCGCAACGGACCCGCGGCCTTCGCCGACGACCGTCACTCCGTCGGCGTCTTGCTCGGGCGGCTGCGCCGCTTCGTGCGCTGACCCATTCGTTTACCGATCGAAAGTGGCGTTTCGTGCGATTTCACTGTTGTCGACAACAGTTTACGTACGCCCGAGGCCAGGCTGGCTAGGCGCCGCCGCAGCCCAGTCAAAAATCGTGAGCAATTTACGCCCCAAAGACCCTTCGCCGCGGACAGCCGCGCGGCGCAGCGCTTATATAGGTAGTCGGCGCCCCTGCGATTGCCGCGTTCGGCGTGGTGCAGGCACACCGCCCCCTGGATGAAGCCCTGGAGGACGCTCCGCTCGGGCCCGCGCGTCTCATGCCAGAGCGACTCCCAGACCTCGTGGGCCTCGAAGTAGCGGCGCGCGCGAAAGAGCTTCAGGCCTTCTTGGAACCGCGGGTCGACAGCCACCGCAGCGCCTCCAGGTAGCCCGCGGGGCCTTTCCCCATGATCCGATGGGCGCAGACGTCGGCGACCACGGAGACCCGCCGCCACGCCTCGCGCTTGGCGATATCGGAAAGATGGACCTCCACCGCCGGCTTGGCCACCGCGGCGATGGCGTCGCGCAGAGCGTAGGAGTAGTGCGTGTAGGCGCCGGGGTTGATGGCGATCCCGTCGGCCCACTTCCGGTTCGCGTGCAGAAGATCGATGAGCGGACCTTCTCCGTTTCGCTGGAACACCCGAACGGAGAGCCCGAGGCGGCGCGCCTCCTTGCGGATCATGGCGTCGACCTGGGAAAGCGTCGTGGTCCCGTAGACCGCCGGCTCCCGCTCGCCGAGCAGGTTCAGGTTCGGGCCGTGCAGGACCAGGACGCGCTTCATCGGATCCTCCGGCCCAGGCGGGCCTCCATGCGATCGAAGGCCGCGTCGAGCTCGCGCGGCGAGACGTCGGCGACGCGGACGGGCCGGCCGACTTCTTTCAAGAGGACGAAGACGTTCCGGCCCGACACGACTTTCTTGTCCTTGGAGAGCGCCGCGACCAAGCGCGCGCGCGTGGCGGCCGCGGGCCAGGCCGGGGCCGGCAGCCGGGCGAGCAAAGACTCGGCCAAGCCCCGGCTCGAGCGCAGCAAGCCGCGCCCCGCGGAGAGCTCGATCGCGTAGCGCATGCCCCAGGCCACGGCCTCGCCGTGCAGGAAATGGCCGAAGCCCGTGACGATCTCCAAGGCGTGCCCCAAAGTGTGCCCGAAGTTCAGGAGCTCGCGCCGCCCGGAAAGATCGCGCTCGTCGGCCGCGACGCAGGAGGCCTTCCAGCGCACGCTGGTCTCGACCACGCGTTCCAACGCGGCCTTTTTCCCGGAGAGCACGTCGCTCCAGCGCGCGCCGAGCCAGCGCGCGAACGCCGGGTCGAAGGCCAAGCCGTACTTCGCCGTCTCGCCCAAGCCGGCCAGGAGCTCGCGGCGCGGCAGAGAGCCCAACGCCTCGACGTCCGCGAGGACGAAGAGGGGCTGATGAAACGCGCCGACCGCGTTCTTGGCCAGGGGATGGTTGACCGCGGTCTTGCCCCCGATCGCGCTGTCGACTTGGGCGAGAAGGGTGGTCGGAACCTGGACGAGCGGGATCCCGCGGAAGTAGGTCGCCGCCGCGAATCCCGCGGCGTCGCCCACGGCCCCCCCGCCCACCGCGATCAGCGGCGCGCGGCGTTCGGCTCCCGTCCGGATCAGGAAGCCGTAGAGCTTCAGGAGCTCCTCGAAGGACTTGGCGCGCTCGCCCCGGGGAAGAGCATAAGACTCGACCTTCCAGCCGGCCGCGCGCAGAGCGGACGCGGCGCGGCGGGCCGGCCCCCTCAGGAGAAAGCGGTCGGTGACGAGGAACGCCGTGCGCCCGGAGACGAGCTTGCCCAGGAGCGCCGGCAGCCGGCGCAATATCCCGGAGCCGACGTGCACGTCGTGAGGCGCCGCCGTCCTCACCCGGATCGTCCTCATCGCGGCACCGGTGAGCGCCGCGCCCTTTTTTGGCGCGGCACCCGAAGGAGGACGCGCGCGACGCGCGCCGCTACGGCCCGCGGCGTCCCCGCGGAGCTCACGGCGAAATGCGCCGTCTTCCTATATAGAGGCTTTCGGGCGGCCAAGAGGGCGGCCATAGTCGCCCGGGCGCGGCCCCGGCCCCCGGCCGTCAGCAGGGGACGCGAGGAGACGCCGTCCTTGCTCGCCCGCGCCCAGAGCCGGCTCACCGTCGCCCGCAGCCAGACCACCTTGCCCGCCCGCCGCATCCGCGCGGCGTTCGCCGGAACGAGCACGGCGCCGCCGCCCACGGCGACGACCGCGCGGCGGGCGCGGGCGGCGCGCGCGACCTCCGCCGACTCCCGGGCGCGGAAGCGCTCCTCTCCCTCGTCGCGGAAGATCCGCGCCACCGGCTTGCCGGCTCGGCGCGCGAGCTCCGCGTCGGTGTCGATCAAGGGGGCGGAGAGCCGCCGCGCCAGCTCCGCGCCGACCGCGCTCTTTCCCGAGGCCATGAAGCCGATCAAGAAGACCCTCCCCTCGAAGCGCCTAGCCGCGGCGGGACGCTTCATAGTGCGCGTGGATCTCCTCCATCGAGTCGCCGCCGTACTTCTCCAAAAACTCCCCGGCGAGGACGAGACAGGCCAAGGACTCGGCGATGACCGCCGCCGCGGGGACCGCGCAGACGTCGGAGCGCTCGATGTGGGCGCTCGCCGGCTCGCGGGTCTGGAGATCGATCGAGGCCAGCGGCTTCATCAAGGTGGCGATGGGCTTGAGCGCGGCCCGCAGGACGAGGATCTCGCCGGTCGTGATTCCGCCGTCGATGCCCCCGGAGCGGTTGGTCTTGCGCGCGGCCTTGGTCTTGTCCCGGCTCCAGAAGAGCTCGTCGTGGACCTCGGAGCCCTGCTTGCGGGCGCCCTCGAAGCCCATGCCCACCTCGGCGCCCTTCACCGCGTTCAGGCTCATGAGCGCCGCGGCCAGGCGGCCCTCGAGGCGCCGGTCCCACTGGGCGTAGCTCCCCAAGCCGACCGGCAGGCCCGCGACGACGACCTCGAAGATCCCGCCCAAGGTGTCGCCCGCCTTCTGCGCCTTGTCGATGGCGGCGACCATCGCGGCCTCGGCTTTCTCGTCGAGGCAGCGCACCGGGGAGGCGTCCGCGATCACGTTGAGGCGGTCGAACGGCACCGAGCCCGGGGCGGAGCGGTCCTCGACCGCGCCGATGACGGCGACCCGGCTGGCGACGCGTATGCCGAAATCCTGCAGGAAGCGCCGGGCCACCGAGCCGAGCGCCACGCGCATCGCGGTCTCGCGGGCGGAGGCCCGCTCCAGGACGTTGCGCAGGTCCTTGTGCCCGTACTTCACCGAGCCCACGTAGTCCGCGTGCCCGGGTCGCGGGACGTGGACGGCCTTGAGGCCCTCGTCTCCGCCGGCCTCGACCGCCATCGCCTTCTCCCAGTTCTTCCAGTCCCGGTTCTGGATGAGCAGCGCGACGGGGGAGCCGATGGTGCGGCCGTGGCGCACGCCCGCCAGGATGCGGGCCTGGTCCTTCTCGATCTTCATGCGCCCGCCGCGGCCGTGGCCTTTCTGACGCCGCGCGAGCTGGGCGTCGATGTCCGCGGCGCTCAAGGGCAGACCGGCCGGCAGGCCTTCCATGATGCCCAGGAGCGCCTGCCCGTGCGACTCGCCCGCGGTGAGATACCTCAACGTCCCCATAGCGCCGCCTCCGCCCGGCCGCGCGCGGCCGCCGGGACCTCCTCGTCGAACCAGATCTTCCACGCCGCCGCCGCCTGCGCGACGAGCATCGCCGCCCCGTCCTGCCCGCGCGCGCCGGACGCGGCCGCCAGCTCCAGGAAGGGCGTGCGGGCCGGGCGGTAGACCAGGTCGTAGGCGAGAGCGCCGCGCTTCAAGCGCGCGCCCGCCGGAAGCGGCGACGAGACCCCGTCC
>DATLOS010000042.1:0-5367 GCA_035536155.1 Elusimicrobiota bacterium | reverse complement strand
ATCCTGGCGGCCGAGGCCGGCTCGGCCCGCGATCTCCTGGCCTGGCAGGAAGGAATCCGCTTCGCGTCGGACGTCCTGCGCGAAGCCAAGGCGCAGCGCCCCGCGCTGCGCGCCTTCGAGGAGCTCCAGGGGATCGTGACGCACGCGCTCTTGGCGCGCCGCAAGGAGCTGTCGCCGGCGGAGCTCGACCGCGCCGTCGAGCGGGCCCTGTCCGCGCCGGCGATCGAGGAGCTGCTCTTGTTTCTCGACGAGGCGACCGCCGCGGCCCAGGACGCCCAAGACCGCGCCCGCCTGCTCGGCTGGGCGGTGACGCTCGGAGAGAACGCCCGCCGCCTGGGGCCGGGCGCGCCGCTTCGCCTGCGCTCCGACGCGGCGCAGGGCGCCGTGGAGGCGTTGAGCCGGGCCCTCGTGCGGGGAGACGCGCCGGATCCGGCGAGCCTCGAGCGGCTTCTCGACTAGCTGGCGCCCGCCCAGGCCGAAGACCTCGCGGCCCGGCTCGTCGAGCTCTACGCCGGCGGGAACGTCCCGCCCGCGCAGAAGGGCTATGTCCGGAAGCTGGCGGGCCGCATGGAGGAGCGCTTCGACTTCTTGAGGGCCTCGGGACGCTGGAGGGCCTTCCAGGGCCTTCAGGAGAGGCTATAATCGGGGCGTGAAGGCGCGCAGGCTGGTACTCTTCACCGGCATGGGCGCCGATCCGCGCCTGCTCGAGACCGTGAAAGTGGAAGGGGCCGAGGTTCTCGCCCCGCGCCACCTCGAGCCCGAGCCGGGCGAAAGGCTGGAGAGCTACGCGGAAAGGGCCGCGGAACGCCACAGGATCGCGCAGGACGACGTCGTCGGCGGGACGTCCTTCGGAGGGATGATCGCCGCGCAGATAGCGAAGAGGCGCCGCGTAGCGGGCCTCGTGCTGCTGGGAAGCTGCGTGAGACCATCGAAGCTACCGGCCTCGTACGTTTGGGCCGAGAAAGCGGGCAAGCTCATCCCGGATTGGGCTTTCGCCGCCCGCTCCTGGAGGCCCATCCTGCGCTGGCGCTTCGCGCCCTTGACCCCCGAGGCGGAGGCCTGCATCTTGGCGATGGCGAAAGACTACCCCGTCAAACGTCTCCGGGACTTCGGCCGGATGGTCGTAGGGTGGCCGGGCGTCCAAAAGCTCGATTGTCCGCTTCTTTCCATCCATGGAGACCGGGACCGGATCATCCCCTTGAGGTCCGCGGAGCCCGGTCTGGTGCTGGAAAACGCCGGCCACGCCTTCACCCTGACCCACGCCGCGGCGATGAACGCGGCGGTCCGTAGCTTCCTGGTCCAAAACCGGCTTCTCGTCTGAGAGGGCTCTGCCCTTTCATGGTCTTTTTTGGGAGTCCGATTCCGCTCCGATTTTCGATCTGTCCTCCCGGCTGGGCTCGTTTTTCTTTCATGGTCTTTTTTTCGATTTTTCGGGCCGGATTTTTGCCGCCCGCTTGAAAAAGAATACACTTAAAAGTACACTTCGAGGATGCCCAAGGCCATCACGCTCAAGGCCCTGCGCCCCGCGCTTCCCGCGGTCGCAAAGGCCGTCGAATCGCGCCTGGAGCGCTACGTGGTGACGCGCCACGGGCGCCCGTCGATGGTTATCCTCCACCCCGACGACTACGAGGCGCTCGTCGAGACCGTCGACGCGCTCTCCGATCCCGCCGCGGCGGGGCGCATCCGCCGGGCGCGGCGCGAGGCCCGCGCCGGACGGACGCTCTCGCTCGACGCCGTGCTGCGCGGGCTCGAGCGTGCGTAAGGCGGCGCTCTCGCGCCGCGCGGCGCGCGAATTGGCGAAGGTTCGCCGCTGGGACCGAGCGCTCTGCGCGCGTCTCGTCGCGGCGATGCGCTCCGCCGCGGCCGAGCCGGCGGCGGGCGCGCGCCTCGCGGGCGAGTGGGGCGGCCTGCGCGCGCTCCGGGTCGGCGGCTGCCGCCTCGTCTACGAGCCGTTCCGCTCGCGCGTCGTCTTCCTGGAGCTGGGCCTCGGCGCCCGGCGCGCCCTCTATCGCTGAATATTGGCCCGCGGCCCCGGGACGAAGCGCCCAGGGCGGGGGTGCCAAGGCCTCATGCGCCGAAGCTCCGCCGGGGGCATGCTGGCGGCATGACTTTCCTGTCGTGCGGCGCGCTTCTCGCGGCTTTGCCGGCCCTCGCCGCGACGACGACTCTAGGGCCGAAGGACGCGCCCAAGGTGCACGTGCTCTCCGTGCCGGCGTTCCAGAGCGATCCCATGGACCTGGCGGTCCGGATGCTGGTCGACCCCGCCCTCAAGGACCGGCGCTCGGCGGAGCTCGACGCGATGGACGCGCGCGCGAAAATGGAGGCCGCGAGCGGGCTGGCGGCGGCGGAGCAGTTCCGGGGCGTCTTCGCGCGGGCCTTGGAGCGGGGCTACGGCGTCGAGCACCATATCCCCGCGACGCCGGAGGACTTCCTGCGCGCCGTCCAGGACCCTCGCGCCGTCGCGATCTTCCACGAGGGGCACATGGGCGTCGCCGACACCGAACCTGGGGCCCCGCTCTACGTGCGATTCATGGCGGCCGGGGAGGGCGGGGGAGGCGCCGCTCCGCTCGATGCCCCGGCTCTTCGGAAGCTCGAGGCCGCGCACGGGCCGATCGCCGCTTCGCCGAGCCTGCGCCTCCTCTATTCGCTGGGCTGCATGGCCTCCCACTGCGAGGCGTTCTACCGGGAGAAGCTGCGTCTGCCGCCCGGCGCCCGCTGGATGTCCGACGGAGGGCCGCAGAACGCGTTCAACGTGCTCTACCGCCTGCAGTGGGGCGAGCGGCGGGCCATCTTCGAGATTTTGGACCTCGAAGGCCCGCCGGATCGCGCTATAATGGGCCGATGACCGCGCGCCCGGCCGCTCTCGTCCTGCTCTTGGCGTCCGCGAGCGCCCGCGCGCAGCTCGAGGCCGCTCGCGCCGGCGCGGAAGCCGGCTTCCTGCGGGGCGCGGGCTCGCCCGCCGCGGCCGTGCGCGCGGCGGCCGCCCAGGCGCAAGGCGCGCCCGCTCCGGCGGGAGGGCCGGCCGGCCTCGCCCCGGCGCCCGCGGCGCCGGAGAAGGCCGAGCTCGGGGGCGTGGCCCCCGAGTTCACGCTCGACGACACGTCGGGCAAGGCGGTGGCTTCGGCGGGATTTAGGGGGAAGGTCGTCCTTCTCGATTTCTGGGCCTCCTGGTGCGGGCCGTGCAAGGCCGCCACCGACGTGATGATCGAGTTCCACAAGACCTACGGGCCCAAGGGCCTGGTCGTGATCGGCGTCAACGCTTTCGACGGGAAGACGCAGGCCCAGACCTACCTCGACCACAAGGCGCGGACCGGCAAGAAGATCGAGTATCCGGTCCTCGTCGACTCCGCCCAAGACGCGACCGGAGTGGCGGGCCGCTACGGGGTCCAGGGCCTTCCCACCTTCGTCTTGATCGGAGCGGACGGCAAGATCATCTCCATCGACACCGGCCTCAAGCGGGCGGAGCTCGAGGATCGGATCCGGGAAGCCTTGAAGTCCGTCCGGCCCTAGCGTCGGATATTGAACGAGCCTCCGATTTTTCGTAAAACACATCCATTCGCCGTTTGCTCCGCTAAGGAGCGGCGACGGAGATACGATGAACGACCAGAAGACCGCGAATTCGGCCGAGCCGAAGCTCGCTTGGGAGAAGCCCTGCCTTGAGGAAGTCTCCCAGCGCGTGATGGCGCAGCCGTACATTCGCTTCACGTGACGCACGGGAGGGGGGCCTCGGTGGGCGACTACCAGGCCCCCCTCTTTCTGGCCTGGCAATTGACCAACCGCTGCCAGGCGCGCTGCCTCCACTGCTGCGAGGAGTCGGGGCCGGACAAGCTCTGGCCCGACGAGCTGTCGCGCGAGGAGGCCCTCTCTCTCGCCCGCCAGACCGTCGCCCTCGGCATCCCCTACGCCGCCTTCGGCGGGGGCGAGCCCATGGCCGTCCCGCACGTCTGGGAGGTCTTCGAGACCCTTTCCAACGGCGGCACGGCGCTCAAGATCGAGACCAACGGCCTGCCCATCGGCGAGGCCGAGGCCGATCGCCTCGCGAACCTAGACACGGAGTGCGTGCAGATCTCGGTCGACGGCGCCACCGAGGCGACGCACGAGAAGGTGCGTCCCTTGGGCGACTTCAAGGGCGCCGTGGCCTCGATCCGGCGCCTGGTGAAGCGCAAGCTCCCCGTCGAGTTCGTCTTCGTGCCCAACCGGCACAACATCCACGAGGCCGAGGCGGCCTACGCGCTGGCGGCCGAGCTCGGCGTGCGCACCTTCATCTCCGGGCCGATGATGCGCCTGGGGCGCGCCGCGCAGGCCTGGGACACGCTGGCGGCCCCCGAGGACGACTACCGCCGCGCCGTGGAAGCCTTGGAGAAGCGGGCCGCCAAGGGCGGGCCCCGCCTGGCGATCTATCCCTGGGACATCCGCCGGGAGATGCTCGAGCGCCTGAGCAGCCCCCAGGCCATGGTGCTCGTCGTCCCGAACGGCAAGCTCAAGCTCCTCAACGCGCTCCCCTTCGCGCCCGCCGATCTTCGCAAGTGCACGCTGGCCGAGTCCTGGCCGCTCTATCAGGCGGCCTGGCGCTCGGACGAGGTGCGCGCCTTCGTCGAGGCCTGCCAGACCGACGCCTCGCTCCTCCTCCACGCCAACGAGACCTGGCCGATGGGCCAGTGGGCCGCGCGCCGCAAGGCCGCGGCGCGCTAGGCCGTGCTCGCCGCCGTCATCCTCGCCCTCTCGGCCTCGGCGCCGGCGCGCGCCGCGGAAACGGTCCGCATCGCGGTCGCCGCGCCCCTCACCGGCGATCTCGCTCCCGATGGCCAGAGCATCCGCCGAGCGGTCGATTTGGCCGTCGCGGAGGCCAACGCCTCCAAGGCCTTCCCTTTTGCCATCGAGGCGCTGGCGCTCGACGACCGCGCCGACCCCAAGGAGGCGGTCAACGTCGCCAACCTGATCTCTGCCGACGGCCGCGTGGTCGCGGTGGTCGGGCACGTGAACTCCGGCTGCTGCCTGCCCGCCTCGCGGGTCTACGCCAAGGCCGGCATCCCCATGCTCACGCCCACCGGGATCAGCGGCGAGATCACCTCCCAGCAGCTGGCGCCCGGCTGGAGCTGGCCGCGGCTCGTCCTGCGCCTGCCCCCGCGCGACGACGTCCAGGGCGCGGCCTCGGCGCGCTTCTGCCTGGAGCGGCTCAAGGCGCGCCGCGTGGCCATCATCCAGGACCAGACGCCCTACGGCCAGGGCCTGGCGCGCGCCTTCCGCGCCGCGCTCGAGGCCGGCGGGGGGAGCGTCGCGTCGGAGGACGCCGTCTCGGTCGGGGACCGCGACTTCAAGGCGCTGGCCGCGCGGCTGGCCGAGGAGAAGCCCCAGGCGGTGTACTTC
>DATLOS010000041.1:0-9259 GCA_035536155.1 Elusimicrobiota bacterium | reverse complement strand
CTGGTTTACCGGCTCGGACTGGACTACGAATCGGCCGGCGCGCGGGAGAAGGCCGCGCAGGCTGACGCCTACGTCGCCAAGACGCACCCCGATTTCAAGGACGTGTCCGCGCGGCTGGCGAGCGCGTTGGCGCGGCGCATCGGCCGCTACGAGATCGTGCGGGAGTTGGGCCGGGGCGGGATGGGCGTGGTCTTCCTCGCGCGGGACTCTAAGCTGGGCCGGCAGGTCGCGGTCAAGACGCTTCCCGTCGGCTCCGGCGCGGAGCCCGCCGCCGCGCGCGAGGCGCGCGCCCGGTTCCTACGCGAGGCGGAGTCCGCCGGCGCGCTCGACCATCCCGGCATCCTCAAGGTCTTCGACGCCGGCGAGACGGAGGAAGGCTGCTTCATCGCGATGGAGTACCTCGACGGCGAGGACCTCGCGGCCTTCGCGACCAAGGGTAAACTGCTGCCGCCGCGCGCGGTCCTCGAATGCGTCGCCCAGGCGGCGGAGGCCCTGCACTACGCCCACACCCGCGGCATCGTCCACCTCGACGTCAAGCCGGCCAATATCGTGCGCCTGAAAGACGGCAGCGTCCGGGTCGCGGATTTCGGGATAGCCCGGGCCCTGGGCTCGCCCAAGGCGGGCGGTCCCGCGATGGGGACCTTGGCGTACATGAGCCCGGAGCGGATCGAAGGGCGCGCCGTCGACGCCCGCGCCGACGTTTTCAGCCTGGGCGCCGTGCTCTATGAGCTGCTTTGCGGGCAGCGCCCGTTCACCGGCTCGGGCGACGCCGCGGAGCTCCTGGCGCGCATACTGCGCTCCCCGGAGCCCGAGCTGAAGACCTTGCGCCCCGACGTCCCGCCCTGCGCCGCGGAGATCGCCCACAAGGCCCTGCGCAAGGCCCCGGGCGAGCGTTTTCAAACGGCGGAGCAGATGGCCGCCGCGCTGCGGACCTGCCTCGGCGAGCCGGTCCGCCGGGCGGCTCCGACGCCGGAGGAGATCGCCAGCGCGCTCGTCTTGCCCGGCGCTCCCGCGCAGGCGGCGCCCACCGTGGAGCTGGAGTCGGACGCCTTGCTCGAGGCGACCTTGGAGGAGGCGGCGTCCGAACTGGGCGGTCCGGACGCGCCGGAGACGACGGTCAAGACTGGAAAGGGGGCGGGATGAGCGGCGTGACCTTGGAGCTCTCAGGAAAGACGGATCCCGGCTGCGTCCGCGACCGCAACGAGGACAGCATGGCCCTGGCCCCGGACATCGGGCTCCTGGTCGTCGCCGACGGGATGGGCGGGCACAACGCGGGAGAGGTGGCGAGCAGCTTGGCCACGGGGACCATCCTCGAGTCGGCGCGAAAGGAGTTCTCGTCCGGCGAGGAGCCCCCGCAGGACGGGGGCGGGGGCTCTCCGGCCATGCGCAGGCTGGATCGCTGCATCCAGGCCGCGAATGCCGTCATCTTCGAGAGAGCTCAGGCGGTGGCCAAGCAGCACGGCATGGGCACGACGGTGGTGGCCATCCTGGCAAGCGAAGGTTCGGTGGCGGTGGGCCATGTCGGCGACAGCCGCCTCTACCTCTGGCGCGGCGGGACCCTCCAGGCCTTGACGGAGGACCACTCGCTGGTGATGGATCAGGTTCGTCACGGGCTCATCACGCGCGAGCAGGCCGAGAAATCGAGCTTTCACAACATCCTCACGCGCGCCCTGGGAACCGAGGAGTCGGTGCGCGTCGACATGGCGGAGCATCCGGTCGTCCCGGGAGATATCCTGCTGCTCTGCTCGGACGGCCTGACCAAGATGCTCAAGGACGACGCCATCGCCCAGGTGCTGGCCGGCGCGCCGTCGCCCGACGCGGCGGTGGAGACGCTCGTCGCGGAAGCCCGCCGCCTCGGCGGCCTCGACAACGTGACCGTGGCCATCGCCAAGGTCGCCGCGGATCGCGGAGGCTGGCTGCGGCGCCTGGCGCGGATGGTCAAGCGAGGCCGATAGGCGTGCCCAAGCTGCTCTTGAAGCTCAACGGGGCCGTGCTCCGCGAACTGCCTCTCGAGAAGGACGAGATCACCGTCGGCCGGGCGCCCGACAACGACCTGGTGATCGACAGCCCCGCCGTCTCGTCGCGGCACTGCCGGATCGTCCGCGCCGCCGGCGAGGTCCGCGTCGAGGACCTCGATTCGACGAACGGCACCTTCGTCAACGGCAAGCGCGTGCTCAAGTCGAGCCTGCGCCCCAACGATGTCATCGGCCTCGCCAAGCACGCGCTGCTCTTCGTCGACGAAACCGCTCCGCCGCCCGCCGCGGCGCCGGTCGCGGAGGCGACGCCCGCACCAATACAGGGTGCGGCTCCCGGCACCGCTCCGGCTCCGGGCGTACCGCGGCGCCGCGCGGAAGGCGGGGCGGGGCTGCGCGCCCTGCGCGGGGCGGTCGGCCCCGAGCAGCACGAGCTCAAGGGGATCTCCACCTACATCGGCAAGGCGGACCGCGCCCAGGTGCGCATCCAGGGCGGCGGTTTATTTTCCCGGGCGCCGGATCTCGCGGCCGTCATCCACCAGCGGCCCGAGGGTTTCGTCTTGACCGCGCTCGAGGCGGGCTATCCGAAAGTGAACGGGCAACCCGTCGCGAAGTCGGCGCCGCTCAAGGACGGCGACATCATCGAGTGCGGCGCCACCACGTTACAGTTTTTCATTAAGGAATAAGCCGAAGCGGCTCGCCGCCGCCGTCGTCTATTTCACTTCCCAGGTCTCGCCGCCTTTGAGCAGCTTGCCCAGGTCGTCGGCGCCGGGAACGGCCGCCGCGCGGATCTGCTCTTCCATGAGCTCCTCGTAAGCCGGCTCCTGGACCTGGCGGAAGACGCCGAGCGGGACGGGGAACTCCGGCGGCTCGAGGTGGGTGAGAAGGTAGGCGTACTCGGGGCCCGCGTGCTCGTCATGGACGAGGAGGTCGGCCGGCGGCTTGCCCGCCTCGAAGGTCACGACCTCGGGCTTGTTGTTCCGGAGCCGGATGCCCTTGTCCTTGTTGCGGCCGAAGATCAGGGGCTTGCCGTGCTCCAGCTTCACCGAGGCGTCCTCGCGGGTCGCCCGGTTCTCGACCGCCTCGAAGGCGTTGTCGTTGAAGACCAGGCAGTTCTGGTAGATCTCCAAAAACGAGGTGCCCTTGTGCTTGGCCGCCCGCTCCACCATCTTGCACAGGTGCTCGACGTCGGTGTCCACCGCGCGGGCCACGAAGGTGCCCTCGGCGGCGATGGCGATGCGCAGGGGGTGGATGGGGCGGTCGATCGTGCCCATCGGGGAGGACTTGGTGACCTTGCCCTTCTCCGACGTGGGCGAGGCCTGGCCCTTGGTCAAGCCGTAGATGCGGTTGTTGAAGAGGAGGATGTTGAGGTCGACGTTGCGGCGGATGGCGTGCAGGAGATGGTTGCCGCCGATGGAGAGGCCGTCGCCGTCGCCCGTCACCACCCAGACCTGGAGGTCGGGGCGGGCGCATTTGAGGCCGGTGGCTATCGCCGGGGCGCGGCCGTGGATGGTGTGGAAGCCGTAGGTGTTCATGTAGTACGGGAAGCGGCTCGAGCAGCCGATGCCGGAGATGAACACCACCTTCTCGCGGGGCACGCCCAATTCGGGCATGGTCTTCTGGACCTGGGCCAGGATGGCGAAGTCCCCGCAGCCGGGGCACCAGCGGACCATCTGGTCGGAGACGAAATCCTTTCTCGTGAGCGGCGCGGGAGCGGCGGCGGGGGTCATGTTCGTTCTCCTTACTTGGAAAGCAGTTCCTGGACCTTCTCTTTGATCTCCGAGACCTTGAAGGGCTGGCCCTTGACCTTGTTGAGGCCGACGGCCGGAATCAAGTAGCGGGCCCGGAGCATCGTCAGCAGCTGTCCCATGTTCATCTCCGGGACGAGCACCTTCTCGAAGCCCTTGAAGATGGTCTCGAGGTCGGGGGGTAGCGGGTTCAGGTGCCGCAGGTGGATCGCGGAGACCTTCTGGCCCGCCGCCTGCATGTCCTTGACCGCGGTCGTGATCGCGCCGTAGGTCGAGCCCCAGCCCACGACCAGGACCTTGCCGGTCTTGGCGCCGAGGATCTCGGTGGGCGGGATCTCGGGGGCGATGCGCGCGATCTTCTCGGCGCGGATCTTCACCATGTTCTCGTGGTTGTCCGGGTCGTAGTTCACGTTGCCCGTGCCGTCGGCCTTCTCCAGGCCGCCGATGCGGTGCTCGAGCCCGGCGGTCCCGGGGATGGCCCAGGGGCGGGCCAAGGTCTTGGGGTCGCGCGCGTAGGGCTTAAATCCCGCGGCCTCGGTCGGGTGCTTCACGACGATCTTGGCCAAGGACGCCGGGTCCGGGAGCTTCCAGGGTTCGGAGCCGTTGGCCAGGTAGCCGTCGGTGAGCAGGAAGACCGGCATCATGTGGGTCAGGGCGATGCGGCAGGCCTCGATGGTCATGCGGAAGCAGTCGCTCGGGGTCGCCGCGGCGACGACGGCCACGGGGCACTCGCCGTTGCGGCCGAACACGGCCTGGAAGAGGTCCGCCTGCTCGGTCTTGGTCGGAAGGCCGGTCGAGGGGCCGCCGCGCTGGACGTTGATGATGACCAAGGGAAGCTCGGTCATCACCGCGAGGCCGATGGCCTCGCTCTTCAAGGCCACGCCGGGGCCGCTGGTGCCGGTGACGCCGAGCGCGCCGCCGAAGGAGGCGCCGATCGCGGCGCCGATGGCGGCGATCTCGTCCTCGGCCTGGAAGGCCTTCACGCGGTAGGACTTGAGCTTGGACAAGGAGTGCAGGATGTCCGAGGCCGGGGTGATGGGGTAGGAGCCGTAGAAGAGCGAGTGCTCGGAGAGCTTGCTCGCGGCGACCAGGCCCATCGCGGTGGCCTCGTTGCCGGTGATGTTGCGATAGACGCCCGGGGTGATCGGGGCCTTCTTGACCCGGTAGGCCTGCTCGAAGATCTCCGCCGTCTCGGCGAAGGCGTGGCCGGCGTGCAGGGCCTTCGCGTTGGCGTCGGCGATGGTGGGGTTCTTGGCGAACTTCTTCTTGATCCAGCCCAAGGTGGTGTCGATGGGGCGCTCGTAGAGCCAGTACATGATGCCGAGCGCGAAGAAGTTCTTGCAGCGCGAGACCTGGGTGGGGCTGAGCTTGAACTCCTTGAGCGCGTTGTCGGTCAGCGTGGTCATCGGGATCTGGATGACCCGGTAGGCGGAGAGGCTGCCGTCCTCGAGCGGGTTGGCGGCGATGCCCGCCTTGGTGAAGGCCGGCGTGGTGAAGGCGTCGGTGTTCACGACGAGGGTGCCGCCGCGCTCCAGGTCCTTGATGTTGGCCTTGAGGGCCGCGGGGTTGAAGGCGACGAGCACCTGCGGGGCGTCGCCCGGGGTGAGCACCTCGCGCGAGGAGAAGGAGATCTGGAAGCCGCTGACGCCCGGGATCGTGCCGGCGGGGGCGCGGATCTCGGCGGGGAAGTCGGGGAAGGTGCTCAGGTCGTTGCCGGCCAGGGCGGTCGTCGTGGTGAACTGGCCGCCGGTGAGCTGGATGCCGTCGCCGGAGTCGCCGGCGAAGCGGATGGTCACGGCGTCGATCTCGCGGACCTCTTTCGCGCCCTTCGCGGACGCTTTCGTCTCGGTGGGTGTCATCGGGGGGTTCCTCGGCGTCTTAGAAATCGGTTACATCACTATGATAACATATTGTGGTTTCAGCCCGGAGGGACTCCCCATGTCGGACGCCGACGCCATCATCAAGGCCGCAACGAACAAGCCCGTGGACTACTCCCCTGGCCTCGAGGACGTGGTCGCGGCCAAGAGCCGCCTCTGCGAGATCGACGGCAAGGCCGGCAAGCTCTACTACTGCGGCTACTCCATCGAGGACCTGGCCCAGAACTCCTCTTATGAGGAAGTGTGCTACCTCCTCTGGTACGGACGGCTCCCCCGCCACGAGGAGCTCGAGGACCTGCGCCGCATCTTCCGCGAGACCCGCGAGCTGCCGACGGAGGTCCTCGGCTTCATCGAGCACCTGCCCCACAAGGCGCACCCGATGGACGCGCTGCGCACCATCGTCTCCCTCCTGGCCACCTTCGACCTGAACCCGGAGAACACCCCGGAGGCCAACCTGAAGCGGGCGATCAAGCTGACCGCGCAGATCCCCACCATCATCGCCGCCTTCCAGCGCCTGCGTATGAACCAGAAGCCGGTGGCGCCCCACGAGAAGCTCGGCCACGCGGCCAACTTCCTCTATATGCTCTCGGGCGAGGAGCCGGACGAGGGGACGGCGAAGGTCATGGACCTCTCCCTGGTCCTCCACGCCGACCACGAGATGAACGCTTCCACGTTCGCCTCGCTGGTCACGGCATCGACTTTGAGCGACATCTACTCCGCGGTGACGAGCGGGATCGGGACCTTGAAGGGTTCGCTCCACGGCGGCGCCAACGAGTCCGTGCTCAAGATGCTCCAGGAGATCGGCGACCCGAACAAGGTCGAGGACTTCGTCGAGCAGAGCCGGGCGAAGAAGGCCCGGATCATGGGCTTCGGCCACCGGGTGTACAAGAACTACGACCCGCGCGCGCGCATCCTCAAGGAGTACGCGCGCCGCCTCTCGGCCAAGACCAAGTTCTCGCGCTACTTCCAGATCAACGACGAGCTGGAGAAGGTGATGCAAGACAAGTACGGCCGCCGGGGCATCTTCCCGAACGTCGACCTGTACTCCGGGATCGTCTACCACCACATGGACATCCCCATCGACCTCTTCACGCCGATCTTCGCCCTCTCGCGCGTGGCGGGCTGGACCGCCCACGTGCTCGAGTACTGGCAGGACAACCGCCTCTTCCGCCCCGCGGCCGCCTACATCGGTTCGGCGCCCCGCGAGTACGTGCCCGAATCCAACCGCTAAGGAGAAAAAAGTGAAGCTCCTCGAATTCGAAGCCAAGGACGTGTTCCGCAAGTACGGCATCGCGGTGCCCCCGACGGGCGGGGTCATCGAGAAGACGGCCCAGCTCCCCGCCGCCTTGAAGCGCGCCGGGAAGGGCCCTTGGGTCCTCAAGGCCCAGGTGCTGGCCGGCGGCCGCGGCAAGGCCGGCGGCGTCAAGATCGCCAAGACGCCGAAGGACGCCAAGGAGTACGCCGAGAAGATGATCGGCATGAAGCTGGTCACCCACCAGACCGGCGGCAAGGGCCTCCTCGTCAAGCAGGTCCTGGTCGACAAGGCCTCGAACATCGCCCGCGAGCTCTACTTCTCCGTGGTCCTCGACCGCAAGGAGGGGCGCCCGGTGATCATCGCCTCCGCCGAGGGCGGCATGGAGATCGAGGAGCTGGCGCACACCCGGCCCGAGGCCATCCTCAAGGAGCCCGTGGACCCGGTCCGCGGCCTCGAGCCTTACCAGGCGCGCAAGCTCGGCTTCGCCATGGGCCTCTCCGCGGATCTCGTCTCCCAGTTCGTGCCGATGGCCACGAAGCTGGTGAAGGTCTTCCTGGACCTCGACGCCAACCTGGTCGAGGTGAACCCGCTCATCGTCACCGACAAGGGCCAGCTCGTGGCCTTGGACGGCAAGGTGGCGACCGACGACAACGCCCTGTTCCGCCAGAAGGACCTGGCCTCCCGGCCGGACCCGGAGGCCTCGCCCGTCGAGCGCCAGGCCAAGAAGGTCGGCATCTCCTACGTGGGCTTGGACGGCAACATCGGCTGCATGGTCAACGGCGCCGGCCTCGCCATGGCGACCATGGACACCGTGGCTCTGGCCGGGGGCAGCCCGGCGAACTTCCTGGACGTGGGCGGCGGCGCCAACGCCCAGCAGGTGACGAGCGCGTTCCAGATCATCCTCAAGGACCCCAAGGTGAAGGCGGTGCTCGTCAACATCTTCGGCGGCATCATGCGCTGCGACACCATCGCCGAGGGCGTGCTGGCCGCGGCGAAGAAGGTGAAGCTGAACGTCCCCCTGGTCGTGCGCCTCGAGGGGACCCGGGTGCAGGAGGGCAAGGACCTCCTCAAGCGCTCCGGCCTCAAGATGACCTTGGCGGACAGCCTGTGGGACGCGGCTCAAAAAGCCGTGGCCGCGGCGGGGAGCGTGGCCTAACATGAGCATCCTTCTCAACAAGAACTCGCGCATCGTCGTGCAGGGCATCACCGGCTCGGCCGGCTCCTTCCACGCCAAGCAGTGCGCCGAATACGGCAGCAAGATCGTGGCCGGCGTCACTCCGGGCAAGGGCGGCACCGAGGCCGTGGGCGCGCCGGTGTTCAACACCGTCGCGGAGGCCGTGAAGAAGACCGCGGCCGACGTCTCCCTGATCTTCGTGCCGCCGCCGTTCGCGGCCGACGCGATCCTCGAGGCGGCGGACGCCGGGGTCGCCTTGATCATCGCGATCACCGAGGGCATCCCGGTGCTCGACATGGCCCGGGCGCGCAAGGCCCTGCGCGAGCGCGTGGCGGCGGGCAAGCCCGTGCGCCTGATCGGCCCCAACTGCCCGGGGGTCATCACGCCGGGGCAGTGCAAGGCCGGCATCATGCCCGGCTTCATCCACCGGCCCGGCCCCGTGGGCGTCGTGTCCCGCTCCGGGACCCTCACCTACGAGGCGGCCCACCAGCTCAGCCAGAAGGGGATCGGCCAGTCGACCGTGGTCGGCATCGGCGGCGACCCCATCAACGGCACCAACTTCATCGACGTGCTCGAGCTCTTCGAGGCGGACGACGAGACCAAGGCCGTGATCATGATCGGCGAGATCGGCGGCTCGGCGGAGGAGGAGGCGGCGGAGTTCTACAAGAAGCGCATGACCAAGCCCGTATTCTCCTTCATCGCCGGCAAGACCGCCCCTCCCGGCCGCCGCATGGGCCACGCCGGCGCCATCGTCGAGGGAAGCGCGGGCACGCACGCGGCGAAGGTCGAGGCCTTGAAGCGCGTGGGCATCCGCGTGGTGGACAACCTGAGCGACATCGGCGAGGTCGTCGCGCGCAGCCTCGCGGGCGCGGTCGGACAGCCGGCCTAGGAGGGGGATGCTCCTCGCCCTCGGCGCTGGGCTGGCGAGCTTCCTCTCTCCCTGCGTTCTGCCGCTCGTCCCCGTCTACCTGGCCTTCCTCACGGGGACCAGCCTGACCGGCCTCCAGGAATCCGGCTCGCGGCGGCTCGTCCTGGCGCACGCCGCCTGCTTCATCGTGGGCTTCTCTCTGGTCTTCATCGCCCTGGGAGCCTCGGCGTCCCTGCTGGGAAGCCTGCTCTTTCGCTACCGCTCCCTCATCGAACGCCTCGGCGGCCTGGTCTTGGCGGTCCTCGGGTTATGGATGCTGGGCGCCTTCCAGGCGACGTTCCTCTATAAGGACGCGCGCTTCCAC
>DATLOS010000040.1:0-3371 GCA_035536155.1 Elusimicrobiota bacterium | reverse complement strand
AGCGCCTCGGCGGTCGCCGACGAGGACTGCCGGCTCCTCATCCTCCCCAAAAGCGACCTGCGCCGCCTCCTCTTGGCCGACGCCAAGCTCTGCTTCGCCCTGCTTAAGACCTTCTCGGCGCGCCTGCGGCGGGCCAACGAGGAGATCGAGAGCCTCCTCTTCCAGAACATCCTGGGGCGCGTGGCGAAGCGCCTCCTCGAGCTGGTCGCCGCCGGCGACAAACCCGTCGCCCCGGGCTCCGCCCTGCCCCGGCGCTACACCCACCAGGAGCTGGCCGAGCTCGTCGGCACGACCCGGGAGCCGCTGTCGCGCGCCCTCTCGACCTTGCGCCGCGCCGGCGTGCTCGAGTCCCGCGACGAGCTCCTCATCATCGCCGACCCGGAGCGCCTCGCCGCCATGGCCGGCCTGAGCGCCAGCAGCGAAGGATAAGCCCGCATGGGCCAGTCCCTACAGGCCGTGCGCGGGTTCAAGGACCTCCTGCCGGCCGACGCCGAGCGCACCGCCTCCCTCGAGAGCCTGGCCCGGCGCACGCTCGAGCTCTACGGCTTTCGCGAGCTCCGCCTTCCGATGCTCGAGCAGGCCGAGCTCTTCGTGAAGGCGACCGGCGAGACCACGGACATCGTGGAGAAGGAGATGTTCCAGCTCGAGGACCAGGGAGGGCGCAAGCTCGCCCTGCGCCCGGAGGGCACCCCGGGCGTGGTGCGCGCCTACCTTCAGCACCACCTCTCCCAGCAAGGGGGGACGACCAAGCTCTACTACGTCGGCTCCATGTTCCGCGCCGAGCGCCCCCAGGCGGGGCGCTTCCGGGAGTTCGAGCAGATCGGCGCCGAGACCATCGGGAACTCCCATCCGGCCGCCGACGTCGAGTCCATCCTTTCTCTGAAGGCGATATTCGACCGGATCGGGCTGAAGGGAAAGACCCGCCTGCGCATCAACAACATCGGCTGCGACGACTCGCCGGATTGCCGGCCCAAGTACCGCCAGGAGCTGCTCGCCTTCCTGAAGGCGAACGCCGGGACTCTGTGCGCCAACTGCCAGCGCCGGATGGAGCGCAACCCGCTGCGCGTCCTCGACTGCAAGACGGACGGCCCCAAGCTCGCCGCCGCGCCGAAACTCGCGCCGTGCGCGCCGTGCCAAGAGCACTTCTCGCAAGTCACTCTGATGCTCGCGAAGGCGGACGGCGAGCTCGCCGCGCTCGGCACCGACCCGACGCTGGTCCGGGGGCTCGATTACTATACGCGCACGGTCTTCGAGTTCCAGAGCAAGGACGTCGGCGCGCAGGATGCGATCGCCGGCGGCGGACGCTACGACGGCCTGATCCATTCGATGGGGGGACAGAAGACCCCGGCGACGGGTTGGGCCATGGGCGTCGAGCGGACGCTCGCCGCGGCGCTGGCCGCCGATCCGGCGGGCCAAGCGCCCAAGAACCGCCCCGCGGCCGCCTACGTGGCCGTCATCAGCGCCTCCGGGAGCACGAATGGAGCCGCGGAGTGCATGGAGGGAGCCCGTCTTCTCGAGGAGCTTCGCCGCAACGGCATCCGCGCGGAAGGAACCCTTTTCGGGAGGAAGCTCGGCGCGCAGCTGGGCGAGGCCGAGCGCCAGGGCGCGGCCCGCGCGGTCATCCTGGGCCCCGATGAGGTCCTGCAGGGCATGTGCAAGATCAAGGACCTGCGAAACGGCGAACAGAAGGATGTTCCGCTTTCCAAAGTAATCGAGGAGATCTCACGCGCATGACCACCAAGACCGCGGCAGTCCAATCCATCCCGGAAGGAGAGCACGACCTCCGGGGCCTCTGGTCGGAGGCCGTCGCCCAAGCGCCGGTCGGCTCCGAGGTCCGTGTCGCCGGCTGGGTCCACTCCCGCCGCGATCACGGCGGCGTGTATTTCTTCGACCTGCGCGATCGCAGCGGCCTGGTCCAGGTCGTCGCCCGGCCCGAGGCGGCGGCCGCCTTCGCCGCGGCGGCCAAGCTCGGCGCGGAGCAGCCGGTCTCCGTGATCGGGACCGTCGCGCCCCGCCCGCCCGAGAGCGTCAACCCCAAGCTTCCGACGGGAAAGATCGAGATCCACGCCTCCGTCATCGAGGTCTTGAACGAGTGCAAGACCTTGCCCTTCGGCGTGGACGAGCACCTCTCCGCGACCGAAGAGGTCCGCCTCAAGTACCGCTTCCTCGACCTGCGGCGGCCGCGCATGCAGAAGAATCTCATGCTGCGCCACCGGGCCGCGGTGGCCGCGCGCCGCTACCTCGACGCCCAGGGCTTCGTCGAGGTGGAGACCCCGATCCTCACCAAGTCGACGCCCGAGGGCGCCCGCGACTTCCTGGTGCCCTCGCGCTTGAACCCCGGCACGTTCTACGCCCTGCCCCAGTCCCCGCAGATCTTCAAGCAGATCCTCATGGCCTCCGGGATGGAGCGCTACTTCCAGTTCGCCCGCGCCTTCCGCGACGAGGACCTGCGCGCCGACCGCCAGCCCGAGCACACGCAGATCGACATGGAGATGTCCTTCGTGCGCGAGCGCGACGTGCACTCCCTGGTCGAGGGCTTGATGAAGGAGGTCTTCCGCGAGACGCTCGGCCTCGAGCTCGAGACGCCCTTCATGTCGCTCGACTACGAGGAGGCCCAGACGCGCTACGGCTCGGACAAGCCCGACCTGCGCTTCGGCTTGGAGATCGCGGACGTGAGCGCCCTCTTCAAGGCCTCGGCCTTCAAGGTGTTCTCCGGCGCCGTCGCCGCGGGGGGCGTGGTGCGCTGCCTGCCGGCCGACGGCCCCAAGGCGCTGTCGCGCGCCGACATCGACAAGCTCACGGACCTGGTCAAGTCCCTGGGCGCGAAGGGCCTGGCCTGGATGCGCTGGAAGGGGGGAACGCTCGAGTCCCCCATGTCCAAATTCCTGTCGGCCGAGGAGGTGGAGTCCTTGAAGAAGCGCTTCCCGCTCGGCGCGGACGGCGTCCTCTTCTTCGCCGCCGGCCCCGCTCCCGAGGCCGCCAAGTACCTGGGCGCGCTGAGAAAGGAGCTGATCGCGAAGCTCGAGCTCAAGCCTTCGAAGCCCTGGGCCTTCCTATGGGTCAAGCACTTCCCGCTGCTCGAGAAGGACGAGGAGACGGGGCGCTGGACCTTCACCCACAACCCGTTCACCGCGCCGCTCGAGTCCGAGGTGCACAAGCTCGACTCCGACCCGGGCAACATCCGCTCCCACCAGTACGACCTGGTCTTGAACGGCGTCGAGCTGGCCTCGGGCTCTATCCGCAACCACCGCGCCGAGATGCAGGAGAAGATCCTCGGGCTCATGGGCTATTCTAAGGAAGAGGGCCGGGAGCGCTTCGGCCTGCTCCTCAACGCCCTCGAGTACGGCGCCCCGCCCCACGGCGGCATCGCC
>DATLOS010000039.1:0-2644 GCA_035536155.1 Elusimicrobiota bacterium | reverse complement strand
GACGTGGCTGCGGCCCTTGCCCGGCGGGAGGAAGAGCTCCGCCTCCTGGGTGAAAAGGAAGAGCCCGACCTTGTCGTTGTTCTTCAAGGCGGAGAAGGCGAGCACGGCCGCCAGCTCGGCGGCGACCTCCTTCTTGAGCTTGAGGCCGCTGCCGAAGGCCTGGGAGGCGGAGAGGTCGCAGGCCACGACCAGGGTCAGCTCCCGCTCCTCCTGGTATTGGCGGATGAAAGGCCGGCCGAAGCGCGCGGTGACGTTCCAGTCGATGGCGCGGACCTCGTCGCCCGGCGTGTACTCGCGCACCTGGGCGAACTCCATGCCGCTGCCCTTGAAGGCGCTGAGGTACTTGCCCGCGAAGGTCTCGTTGACCAGCCGGCCGGTGCGGATCTCGATGCGCCGGACTTGGGCCAGGATCTCGCGCGGGATCACGCCGCCGCCCCCGTTACGGGACTTCGACCGCGGCGAAGACGGACTTGAGGATGTCCTCGGCCGTCACGTTCTCCGCCTCGGCCTCGTAGCTCACCAGCACGCGGTGGCGCAGGACGTCCGGGCCGATCGACTTGACGTCCTCCGGGGTGACGAAGCCGCGTCCGTTCAGGAAAGCGTAGGCCTTCGCGGCGGTGGTGAGGAAGATGGTCGCGCGCGGGCTGGCGCCGTAGCGGATCAGGGGCTTGAGCTTGGCCAGGCCGTGCGCGCCCGGGTCCCGCGTCGCGAAGACCACGTCCAGGATATAGTTCTTCACCTTGTCGTCGACGTAGATCTGGTCGGCCACCTTGCGCGCGGCGAAGATCTGCTCGGGGGTCACCACCTTGCGCACCTCGTGGGCCTTGGGCGCGGTCATGCGCTCGAGGATCAGGCGCTCCTCCTCCTTGCGCGGGTAGCCGACCACGAGCTTCATCATGAAGCGGTCGACCTGGGCCTCGGGAAGCGGGTAGGTGCCCTCCTGCTCGATCGGGTTCTGGGTGGCCAGCACGAGGAAGAGCTCGGGGAGCTCGTGGGTCGCGTCGCCGATGGTGACCTGGCGCTCCTGCATCGCCTCGAGCAGCGCGCTCTGCACCTTTGCCGGCGCGCGGTTGATCTCGTCGGCGAGGACGAGGTTCGCGAAGAGGGGCCCTTTGCGCGGCGCGAAGGAGTGGTCCTTCGGGTTGTAGATCATGGTGCCGGTCAAATCGGCGGGCAAGAGGTCCGGCGTGAACTGGATGCGGGAGAACTGGGCGTCGATGGCCTGGGCGATGGTCTTGATCGTGGTGGTCTTGGCCAGGCCGGGGACGCCCTCGAGGAGGACGTGGCCGCGGGCGAGGAGGCCGACCAGGAGGCGCTCGATCATCTCCTCCTGCCCGACGATGACCTCGCCCAGCTCCTTCTTGAGCTCGGGGACGAAGAGGCTCTCGTTCTGGACCTTCTCGTTGATCTCGCGCACGTTGAGCGTCATTGTGGCCCCCGCCTTTTCTCTCCCGTGTGCTTGCCGTTGTCCTGGATCATCTCGTCCATCGGGTTGAGAAAGTTCTTGGTCTGCTGCTCCTTCGCCTGGCCCTTGGCGCGCAGGACCGCCTGCTCGTACTCGTCGCGCATCTTGTCCTGCTGCATCTTGAACTCCTGGTCGCGCCGCTCCTGGATGCGGCCCAGGGCGTGGATCGCGGCCATGCGCACCTCGGGCTCGATGTCCCGGAGCACCTCGGCGACGTAGGGCGTCGCGGACTGGTCCGCGGTCTCGCCGATGGCCATGAGGGCGGCCATGCGGATGTCCTTCTCCGAGTCCTTGAGCGCCTGGATGAGGTCCTTGGCCTTGGCCGGGTTGTCGCTGGACTTGATGATGTCCAGGGCGCGCCGGCGCACGTCGAGCTCGGTGTCGATGGACAGCGCGCTCTCCAATATCTCGTAGGCCTGGGGGTCGCGCACGCGATAGAGGAGCTCGATGGCGGCCCAGCGGACCTGGGGGTCGGAGTCCTTGGTGGAGAGCCGGATCTTCTCCAGCTCGTTCTCGGTGAGCACGGGCGGGGGCGTCTGATCGAGGATGGCGGGGCGCTCCGGCGGCGGCGGGGGCAGCGGCTCGGCCTTTTTCGGGGCGGAGCGCTGGTAGAAGTAGAACATCCCCCCCGCGAGCACGGCGATCATGAAAAATCGGAACATGGTCCTCTAGTTCCTCTGCTTGACGTTTTGGACCTGCTTCTGGTGCTCGGCCAGCTCCTCTTGGTAGCGTTGGCGCTCGGCCTCGATGCGCTGGAGCTCTTCCTTGCGCTTGTTGTTGAGCTGATTGAGGGTGTCGATCGCGGCCAGCCGGACCTTCTCCTCGCTGTCCTTGAGGGCGTCGCTGATCGCCGGGGCGGTGGTGTAGTCGCCGATGCGGGCCAGCGCGCTCAGCGCGGCGAGCTTCACGGCGCCGTCCGAGTCGCGCAGCGCGGCGACGATGTTGGGCACGTGGCGCTTGCCGTCGTGGTCGGCCAGGGCGCCCAGCGCGTCCTTGCGGATGCCGGCGTCCTCGTCCATCTGGAGCATCTTGATGAGGATCTCCTCGGCCTGCGGGTCGTGCACGTTCTGCAGGAACTGCGCCGCCTGCCAGCGCACCTTGGGGTCGGAGTCCCCGGCGGCGGCCCGCATCTTGTCGAGCTCGGCCTCGTCGAGCATCGGCGGCGGGGCGGCGTCGGGA
>DATLOS010000038.1:0-4690 GCA_035536155.1 Elusimicrobiota bacterium | reverse complement strand
TATCGGGGCCGTCGATGCGGAACTCCTTGAGCACCTTCACGCCCGAGGGAAGCTCGGCCTCGAACGCGGCGCCGCCGACCTGCCGGAACTTGAGCTCGGGGAAGG
This sequence comes from Elusimicrobiota bacterium, assembly GCA_035536155.1. GTDB lineage: Bacteria > Elusimicrobiota > Elusimicrobia > UBA1565 > UBA1565 > DATLOS01. The sequence goes on along the minus strand of DATLOS010000038.1, from coordinate 4,585 downwards.
TGGACAAGAGAGCGGAGCCGCGGGAGTACACCAGGTCGACGGTCTTGGACGCGTCCGGGTACTGGAAGGAGGCGAGTCCCGCCCCCATCGGCTGGACGGCCAGCGCGACGCCGCCGACGGTCACGGCGATCGGCGGCTCCCCGTTGGGAGCGGCGTTCGGGCCGGAGGGCGCGCCGGGCTGGGAGGCCGCGGGGACCGCCCTTGGCTGGGCCACCGGGTAGCGCTTCTCGATGAACTTGAACCAGCCCATGTAGATCAGGACGGAGAGGCCGACGGCTAGGAAGAGGTTTCGGTCCATGTTATGCCTTGCCGGGAACGGGATCGTGGCCCCCGGGGTGGAAAGGGCCGCAGCGCGCCAAGCGCGCGAAGGTCAGAGCGGCGCCGCGCAGCGCGCCGTGCGCTCGGAGGGACTCCTCGGCGTAGCGCGAGCAGCTGGGCTCGAAGCGGCAGCACGCGGGCCAGAGGGCGGACGCCGCCCCGCGGTAGAGGTTGAAGAGCGCCGATAGGAGCTTCGATTTCATCGCGACAAAATCCCCGCCTTGCGGCAGACCTCGAGGACCGCGGCCTCGGCCTCGCCCAAGTCCTCCCACGCGCAGCCCGGGCGCGGGTAGAAGACCACGTCCACCCCGGCCTTCAGCCGGGCGCGGTTGAGCCGGAACGCCTCCCGGATCAGCCGCTTGAGCCGGTTGCGCCGGACCGCGCCGCCCACCTTGCGGCTGACGGAGAGGCCCAGTCGCGGCCCCCCCTCGGTCCCGGTCGCCGCCGTCCACAGGATCACGTCGGCGCGCACGGTCTTTCGTCCGCGCGCGAAGACGCGCTCCATGTCCGCTCCGGTCAGGCGGCAATCGCGGCCGAACGAACCGGTGCGGACGAGATCGGTCAAACGACCGTGAGGCGGTAGCGGCCCTTCTGACGGCGGCGCTTCAAGGTTCGGCGGCCGCCGGGGGTGCTCATGCGGGCACGAAATCCGATGTGCTTGGCGCGCTTGCGCTTGTTGGGTCTATAAGTAGGAAGCATAATGAGCAATTATATTTTTCCGGGACCGGTCGTGTCAAGAAAAATGCGCTCGGCGCTGGCGGCGCGCATTGATTTTTTGTAGAAATCCCCGACGGATCGGGAGAACACCATGAGCCACGAGCACATCGACAGCCATCTTAAGGAGAACCGCGTCTTCAAGCCGTCCGCCGCCTTCGCCAAGAGCTCGCGCGTGAACGCGACGAAGCTCAAGGCCATGGTCCGCGACGGCGCCAAGTCGCCGGAGAAATTCTGGGCCGAGGCCGCGCGCGAGCTCCTTTGGCGCAAGCCGTGGAAGAAGACGCTCGAGTGGAAGCCCCCCTTCGCCAAGTGGTTCGTGGGCGGACGCCTCAACGTGAGCGAGAACTGCCTCGACCGCCATCTGGGCGGCCCCCGCCGCAACAAGGCCGCGATCATCTGGGAGGGCGAGCCGGGCGAGGTGCGCACTATCACCTACGCGCAGCTTCACCGCGAGGTCTGCCGCTTCGCCAACGCGCTCAAGGCTCTCGGCGCGCGCCCCGGCGACCGCGTGGCGATCTACATGCCGCTCGTGCCCGAGGCGGCCGTGGCCATGCTGGCCTGCGCGCGCATCGGCGCGACCCACAGCGTGGTCTTCGGCGGCTTCTCCGCCGAGGCCCTGCGCGACCGCATCCAGGACGCCCAGGCGGAGCTCGTCGTCACCGCGGACGCGGGCTGGCGCAAGGGCGTTCCGGTTCCGCTCAAGGAAAACGTCGACGCGGCTCTTCGGGAGTGCCCGGGCGTGCGCAAGGTCGTGGTGCTCAAGCGGACCGGGACGTCGGTCTCGTGGACCGAGGGGCGCGACTATTGGTGGGACGAGCTCGTCGACGGCCAGTCGGCCGACTGCCCGCCGGAGGCGCTCGACAGCGAGCACCCGCTGTTCACCCTCTACACCTCCGGGACGACGGGCAAGCCCAAGGGCATCGTCCACACCACCGGGGGCTATCTCACCCACGCCGCGCTGACCACGCGCCTGATCTTCGACCTCAAGGACGAGGACGTCTACTGGTGCACCGCGGACGTGGGCTGGGTGACCGGGCACACCTACCTCGTCTACGGCCCGCTGGCCAACGGCGCCACGGTCTTCATGTACGAGGGCGCGCCGCTCTGGCCCAAGCCCGACCGCTTCTGGGATATGATCGCGCGCCACCGCGTGAGCATCTTCTACACCGCCCCCACCGCGATCCGGACCTTCGTGCGCTTCGGCGAGGAGCACCCGCGGCGCCACGACCTCTCCAGCCTGCGCCTCCTCGGTTCGGTGGGCGAGCCCATCAACCCGGAGGCGTGGCTCTGGTACCACCGCGTGATCGGCGGCGGGCGCTGCCCGATCGTCGACACCTGGTGGCAGACCGAGACCGGCGGGATCATGATCTCCCCTATCCCCGGCGCCACGCCCACGAAGCCGGGCTCGGCCACGCAGCCGCTGCCCGGCCTTTCCATCAAGGTCGTGGACAAATCGGGCAATCCCGTGCCCGCGGGCTCGGGCGGCTTCCTCGTGATCGACAAGCCTTGGCCGGGGATGCTGCGCACGATCTTCGGCGACCCGGAGCGCTACAAGAGCCAGTACTTCTCCCAGATTCCCGGCGTCTATTTCACGGGCGACGGGGCGCGCGTGGACAAGAACGGCTACTTCTGGATCCTGGGGCGCGTCGATGACGTGATCAACGTCGCCGGGCATCGGCTCTCGACCATGGAGATCGAATCGGCCCTGGTCGGCAACCCGAAAGTCGCGGAGGCGGCCGTGGTCGGCCACAACGACGACACCAAGGGCCAGGGCATCACCGCCTTCGTGACGCTGGCCGGCGGCAACAACCCGTCGGACGGCCTCAAGGACGACCTGCGCCAGACCGTGTCGAAGGCGATCGGCGCGATCGCCCGCCCGGACGTGATCCGCTTCACGGACGCGCTGCCCAAGACCCGCTCCGGCAAGATCATGCGGCGGCTGCTGCGCGAGATCGCCAACGGGCGGCAGATCCAGGGCGACACGACCACTCTCGAGGACCTCGCCACCTTGTCCCGCCTGCAGGCGGCCTCGGACGAGGAAGCATAGGGATGAGGAGCGCTCTCGCTTTCGTCCTCGCGCTCGCGGCGGCCGCTCCCGCGGCCGCGCAAGTGGCGCTCGACGACACCAGCACCACGGCCGGGATCAAGCTCCGCGACGTCTGGACCAAGGTGCGCGAGACTTACCCGGACGCGCTCCTGACCAGCATCTCGGGCCGGACCGATCCGGCGGGCAAGGTGCATTGCTTCGCGGAGGAGCCGTTCCAGGAAGGCTGGCGCTATTCCTTTTACTCGCCCAAGGAAGAGGTCTTCCTGATGATGGCCGAGTGCCGCGGGGGCATCGCGGGCCCCCTCAAGCAGATGCGCACGTCGGACGCGGCGGATCCCACCCAGGTCGCCGTGCACGGGCGCTTCAACGACTCCGACGCGGCCCTGCGCGTGCTCCAGGAGGCGGGAATCTCGCTCGATCCCGAGGCCCACAAGACCGGCGGCCGGCGCCCCTTCACCATGGTCCTTAAGCGCCTCGACGACCCGCATTACGCGGAGCACCCGGTCGTCTGGCGGGTCACCGTGGGCAACGACAACTACGTCGTCGACGCGGTGAAGAGCCGCGTGTTCGGCTCGCCCGAAGCCGCGGCCTCCACCACGGCTCCCGCGTCCAACCCGGGAGCTCCGGCCGCCGGCTCGACGGCCGCCGGGCAGGGCGCGATCCGGCGCCCGCCCCCTCCCAAGGGACCGATCTCGACCGCGAAGAAGGACCTCGAGAAAGTCGAGACCTTCGTGACCCACCGCTTTCCCGGGGCTCGCCTGATGGGCATCGAGGGCTTCGTCGACGCCTGGGGCGGCTGCCCCTGCCTGGGTCGCGGCGACGGCTGGGCGTACTACTACTATCACCCGAAGAGCAAGAGCTACAAGTCGGTCTTCGCCTGCAACGGCAAGATCGGCATGGGCCCCACCCACAATATCCCCATCGACATGAACGTGCACCAGCCCATCCAGGGCGTCTTCATCGACTCGGACAAGGTCCTCGAGGCCGCCTTGGTCCAGCGCCAGCAGCTCATGGATGAGAGCTTGGGCCGCAAGCTCTCCCGGCACGGGGAGCTCATCCTGGTCAACTTCCGCGCCTCCCCATTCGGCTCGAAGGGCAACTGGAAGACCACCCTGATCTGGCAGCTCAAGATCGGGACGACGTACTTCAAGATCGACGCGCTCGAGGGAAAGGTCCTCGACGTGCAAGAGTGAGCGCGCTCCGCCGTCTCGCGTGGCTGGGCCCCGCGACCCTGGCCGCGGCCTTGGCCTGGGCGGGAGCGGCCCGCTGGTGGCGCCTGGGCGCGGCGCTTCGCCGCATCGGGCACCTCGAGACCGGCTGGGCCTTGGCCGTCGGCGCGGCCGCGTGCGGGGCGCTGCTGCTCGCGGCGTGGTCCTGGTGCGCGCGGGAGGCCCTGAGCCCGTCGCCCGGTCCGCGCCCTCCCTGGAAGGCGCTGCTCCTCGCCACCGCCGTCTGGGCGTTGCCGGCGCGTATGCTCGACGCCCATCTGCGCGGCGCCTGGGA
>DATLOS010000037.1:0-7152 GCA_035536155.1 Elusimicrobiota bacterium | reverse complement strand
CCTGGGCGGCGCTGGGCGAGAGGCGGACGGAGGCGGCATGCCCCAGTCCGGCGGGCAGCGCGCACCAGACGGCGATCAAAAGCCCGAAATCCTGTCCCCGCGATCGGCGTGCCACTTCCCGCGGATTCTACTTAAGCTGCTTTATAGGAAGGCTGGGCCCATGAGGCCCTTTGCCGAGGATATTCGACCCAGCCGCGGCCTAGGCCTTGAGGCTATTCGTCCAAGACCCGGAAGACCAGGCCCGTGCCGATCTTGGGGATGAAGTACGTGGACTTCTGGGGCAGGAGCCCGGCGCGCTGCACCGACTCGCGGATCGCCGAGACCGGGAAGTGCTTCAGGATGAACGCGGCCCGGCCGGAGCTCCGCGCCTCCCGCGCCGCCTCGCGGGCGTCGTGGTGGAAGCCGATCTCGTGCGGGTCCACGCCGTCGAGGATGCGCTTGGCGAGCCAGTCGGTGCCGAAGCCGCTGGCGACTCCCTTGTCTCCGCGCGCGGGCCGCATCAGGAGATGCTCTCCGTCGATGAGGCCGAAGGCGTAGGGCGAGCGCTCCTTGGCCAGGGCCGCCTCGAGGGCGGGCAGGTCCTTCACCACCCGGGCCGAGCAGTGGGCGCTCAGGCGCCCGCGCACCACGGAGTCGAGCTTGAGCACCCGATGGGTCGGATACACGACCAGCCCGGGGTCCTCCTCGGGACAAAGGTAGGCGAGTATGCCGTCGGAGCCGGCGCGGCGGGTCTTGAGCCAATGCTCGCGCGCGACCGAATAGCGGTGGTGCCCGTCGGCGATGAGGAGGGTTCGCGCGGCGAAGGCGCGCGAGAGGCCCGCGACGGCCTTGGGGTCGTCGAGGCGCCACACGGTGTAGAGGACGCCTTGCGCGTCCTTGCCCTTCGCGATCGGCGCGCTTCTGCGCGCGGCCTGGAGAGCCTTGGCGACGGCGCGGCCGGGATCGGCGAAGACCAGGAAGACCGGGCTCACGTTGACGCCCATCGCGGAGATGAGCTTGGTGCGGTCGGCCTTGTGCTTGGAGAGCGTGCGCTCGTGGGCCAGCACCCGGCGGGCGCTGTCGCCGCCCAAGCCCAGCGAGGTCAGGACGCCGAGGCGCTTGTGGGAGCGTCCCTCGATGGAAAATCCCTGCTCCACGACGTAGAACGCGGGCCTCTCGTCGCGCGCGAGCACGCCGTCCTTGAGCCAGCGCTTCCAGAGGGCGGCGGCGGCCTTGTACCGGGCCGCGCCTTGCCCAGCGGGAAGCTCGAGATGGATCGCGTTGTAGGGCCGGGCCCGGAGCTTCTTCTGGAGCGACGCGGGGATAACGTCGTAGGGCGGGCAGGCGGACTGGGGGAGCGGCGCCCGGCGCGGGTCGAAGCGCACGCCGCGGAAAGGTCGGACCTTGAGCATGTCCCTATGATCCTGTTTTGTTCGCGGCGCTGTCAAACTCGGAGAACGGCGTCGGCCATGGCGCCGGCGAGCGGACTATTTCGCGGGAGGCCCAGGCGAGCAGGAGCCCTCCAGGCACGTCCACGAAATAGTGCTGCTTGGCCGTCACCGTGGAGACGGCGATGGCCGCGGCCCAAGCGAAGGCTGGCGCGGCGAGCGGGCGGCGCTCCTCGAGATAGGCCGAGGCCGCTAGAAACGCCAAGGCGACGTGGAGGGAGGGGAAGCAGTTCGTGTTCATGAGATCGAAGGTCGCGGCTACGGCGTCGAATGCGAAGGAGCGGGGGCTCGATGCGCCGGGAAGCGCGGTGGGAAACAGGACGAAGCACGTCCCGGACGCCGCGGTGGCCAGCAGTATGGACTTGAGGGTCCGATCGAAGACCTCGGGCTCCCGCAGTCCGACCAGGGCCAGCGGCACGAAGAGCAGGTGCGAGAGGTACACCCAGATGGTCCAGTTGATCGCGGGCATGCGGTCGGGCGCAAGAAGGGGAAGGTCCACGGGAGCGCGAAGCCGCAGATGCCCCGAGCCGACGTATAGCAGGCACCAGAACGCGTAGGCGACGACGAGCGAGACCGTTTTGCGCCCGGGATCGAACGCGGGGAGCCTCAGGCTCACTTTCCCCCGAGCACGCGGCGGTACGCCGCGGAGAGGATGGCGTCGGCTAGGCGCGCGGGCAGGAGCTTGCGCGTCCAGTAGGCGGCCTTGGCGTCGGCTCCCACGCGCACCCGCAGGGGCATGCGCCGCGACTCGGCGAGCCTCAGCACCGCCTCGACCACCGCGCCGCCGGAGACGCCCGTGCCCGACGCGCGCTCGCGCGAGCGCGCGTAGGCGTCGGTCTGCGCGCGGTAGGCCGAGGTGGGCTCCTTGGAGCCGGCTCCCCAGCGCACGTTGTCGCCGAAGCGCGTGCGGAAGCGCCCGGGCTCCACCAGGCTCACCTGCACGCCGTGAGGAGCGAGCTCGTGGTAGAGGGACTCGGAGAGGCCCTCGAGGGCGAACTTGCTGGAGCAGTAGGCCGAGCCCAGGGGAATCGCGCAGTAGCCCACCACCGAGGAGACGTTGACCACGCGGCCGCGCGCCGCGCGCAGGGCCGGAAGAAGCTCGCGGGTGAGCAGCGCCGCGCCGAAGAAGTTGGTCTCGAACTGCTCGCGCAGGTCCTTCTCGCTCAGGTCCTCGAGGGCGCCGAAGACCCCGTAGCCGGCGTTGTTGACCAGGAGGTCGAGGCGGCCGTTCACGGCGGCCGCCGCCGCGGCGCGCTGCGCCGGGAGCGTCACGTCGAGGTCGAGCGCCCGCAGCCCCGGTCGCGTCGAGCTCTCCTCCTTCAGGACGCCGCGCCGGGCGGCGTCGCGGGCCGTGGCCCAGACCTCCCAGCCGCGCTCGGCCAGCGCGACGGCCAGGTCGCGGCCGAAGCCCGAGGAGCAGCCGGTGATGAGGGCGCGCTTACGCTCGGCCATCGGGCTTTCGCGCCGTGACGAGCACGTACTCGATGGGCGCCTCGCGCTCGATCATGCCCTTGGCCCCGAGCTTCCAGGCCAGGCGCACGATCGGGTTGAGCTTGGCGACGACGTCGGGATCGTCCAGGCGGCGGAAGGCGAAGCGGGCGAAGGGGGGATAGACCTGGTCGCGGATGGAGCGCGACTTCACGTCGACGAAGCCGGCCTTGCGCAGGCGGGCCTCGTATTCGTCGAGCGGGTAGATGTTGGCCTTGGGGATCTGCCAGAACTGGCGGCCGAGCTTCTCCAGGATCGAGTCGAGCGGACCGAGGCGCATGCCGGGCCACGGCAGGATGTCGGCCAGGGCGATCCGGCCTCCCGGCCGGAGCACGCGAAAGGCCTCCTGGAAGAACTTTTCCCGCGTGTCGTAGTGGAAGGCCGTCTCCAGGGCGGTGACCGCGTCGAAGCTCGGCCCCGAGAACGGCATCGCCGTGGCCGAGCCGTGCACCAATTCGATCCGGTCGGCGAGACCCGCCTCGGCCACGCGCTTGCGCGCGGCCTCGACCTGGGAGAGGGTGATGTTGAGGCCGGTGATCTTTTTGGGGCGAAGGGTGCGCGCCCAGCGCATGTCCTGGTCGGCGAAGCCGAAGCCCACGTCGAGGAGCTCGTCGGCGGGGCCGAGCCCCGCCGCCTGGCCGAGGAGGTCGGCCAGGGCCTGGCAGGCCTCGTCGTAGGTCGCGGCTTTCTCCCAGTAGCCGAGGTTGAGATAGAGCGTCTTCTCGCCCAGGTTGTTGTTCGTGGAGAGGATGTCGTAGATCGCGCTCGCCCGGTTCTGCGAGCCGCTCAAGAACAGCCGGGCCAAGGCCGCCGTAGCGCTCATGCCGCCGCCGCGCTCTGCGGCCTCTCCCCGGCGGCGCCGGCGCGGCCGGCGAAGGCCAGGCGCGGCGCGCGGCGGTAGCGGCCGCCGACGCGCACCCGGTCGCCCAAGCGGCGGCGCAGAAGCCCCCCGGCCTGAGAGACCAGGACCGCGTACTCCCCGTCGGGCTCGAGCTCGTGCGCGCGCAGGACGCGGCCGTCTTCGCGCTCGAACTCGAGGAACACCTCGCTCAAGAGGGGCACGCAGCCGCCGGCGTCCACGAGCGGCACCGTCACCGGGGCCTCGACGGCGGAGAGGCCCTTGCGCTGCACCACGGCGGCGGGGAAGAGCTCGCGCAGGCGCGCCGCCGCCGCCTGCGCCTGGGCATCGGTCCGGCAGGAGATCAGCGCGAGGTTGTGCCAGAGCGCGCCCCAAGGCGCGCCGGACTCGAGGGCCTTGAGACGCGCCTCGCAGGGCGCGGGCAGCGGGAACTCGCGGCCCTCGGCGCGGAAGACGCCGGACTTCCAGGCGCGCGCCATCTTCGCGCGGTCGGCGGCGATGCGGTCCAGGAGCGAGAGGAGCCCGGCCGGGTCCGGCAGGGACACGAGCTCGAGCTGCTCGCCGTGGGCGAGGAGATGGAGGCACACCGCGTCCAGGCGGTTCTCCGGGCTCTCGAGCCGCGCCAGGCCGGGCGGCGCGATGGAGAATCGGTCCGCGAAGCGGCGCGCGATCCCCCCGGCGGGCGCGTCGACGAAGAAGGCCTTGCCGTAGTGGAGGTCGGCGTGCCGGAACACGTCGTCGATCCAGATGAGGAACGCGCGATCGAAGGAGCGCTCGCGACGGAGCGCGAGGCGGGCCTCAAGCGGGCCCTGATCGGCGACCGGGACGCGGTCGCGGAACGCGGCGTAGCCCATGCCCGGGGCGACCTGCCGAAGCAGCCCATCCTGGGCGCTTTCCGGGTCGGCGCAGGCCTTTTCCAGGGCGCGGCGAGCGGGCAGCGCCGCCGCGCGCAGGCCGGCTTGGGCGAGCTTTAGGGGGATCACGGCGACAAATTATTCTAGCATTTCCGACGGAAAACCACGGCCCGGCCTTTACCTTCACTTTACGATATCGTTAAACTGTGTACTTGATTTCGCCGGATAGGGGCACTATCCTTACCGCGGCGGAGCGGACGCCCCGCCCAGCTCGAATGATCCTCCTCAACGCGCTTCTTCTAATAGCCGCCTCGCTGCAAGCGAAGGATTTGTCGTACCTGCCGCGCAACGAGGACGTGGAGACGGTGAGCAGCGGCCAGCAGGTGGTCCTGAAGGAGCTCTACTGCAACGCCGCCCAGCAGCTCATCGCGCGGGCGCAAGCCTGCCAGGAATGCGTCCTCCTCAAGGCCCAGTGCCCGGACTGCTGTCTGGCGAGCCCGGTCGCCCATCCCTTCGAGGCCCTGCGCTGCACCGGCCTGGGCAACCCCTGGGGAGTGGACCCGGCGATCGCCTGCAACCCCACCCCGAAGTTCGACGGCACCTGCACCCAGTCGGCGCCCACCCATTCCGACACCGTGCTCTTGAGCAACTGCTCCACGACCAGCATCCCCCACGTCGAGGCGCGCGGCTGTCCCAGCGTCACGCCCAAGGACGTGACGGCGAGCCCCGTCGTCCCGGATTTCCTGGGCTGCAACAACATCATCAACTCCTTCCACGGCACCTACTTCAACGTCACGACCGTCGGCGGCAACACCAACGCCACGCCGACCACCGAGTACCAGGACTTCGTCGACGCCTGCGTGGCGGACGCGGACGCCCGCGAGACCTGCGGCAAGACGGCGAGCTGCTGCCTGCCCGCGGTCTGCGGAGGAGGCGGCGGCTACGCCGCCCACTGCGTCGACCTGACCTGCAAGACGCGCCTGTCGACCTGGGAGCGCGCCAACCGCACCGTCGAGACCATCGACCGCGGCACCCTCGAGTGCTACGGCCTCACCAACGGCGACTGCCTGGCGCTCAACGACCAGGCGCAGAGCTGCCTCAACGACGTCGCCGGCGGCACCTGCGGGGGCTGCTTCCGCAAGATCTATCCCGACGACAGCTTCGTCTACAAGTTCGTCGCGAAGAGCAGCGAGAAGGTCGTCATCCTCTGGCGGCTCTACACGAACTCGACGGGGGACGTCTCGCAGAGCGACTATTTCTACAGCAAGATCCAGGTGGAGAACTCGAGGGGAGAAGTCGTCTACTCCAGCCCCGTGCACCAGAAGGTCTTCCAGGGCAGCTTCGGCGTCTTCAGCGCCATCGCCGTCACGCCCGACATGGTGCACACGGGCGAGGAATACTACGCGCGGCTATACTACTTCATCAACCAGAACCTCAGCCTGAACCTTCAGATGAACGTGACCGGCGCCGAGATCGTGGCGATACGGGTGCGGGAGTGACGCGAATCCGCGGAGGCACTATGAAAACGAAGAACTCGCTGGCGCTGGGCCTGGTTTTGCTCGCCGGCGCGGCGGCGGCGTCGGACCAGAGCAGCGTGGGAGTCTCTCCCGCGCCGAAGGCGATCCAGATGGTCGGCACGACGGACGTCTGGTACGAGCCCACGCGGTACCCGAACTTCGCGAACCCCGTGGCCGACAACATGGCCTGCGGCATACACCTCGTCAACGACGTCAGCGGCACCTACCGGGTCCCGGCCCCGCCCACCCCGCTGAACGTGCTCAGCAAGACCATCAGCTTCAGCAACCTGGGCCTGGGCTCCTACCGCAAGACGGCGAGCATCATGGTCTCCTTCACCTTGCGCGCGGAGGCCTACCAGTCGGCGCCGATCAACCCCTGGACCAATAATCCGCGGCTGTGCTCGCCGTGGCACGGCTCGATCGACAGCGTGTTCCCCGGCGGCGACGTGGTCTCGATGCTCTACGTGAACAACACGAAATTCGGGCGGGACTTCTCCATGACCTTCCCGCCTCTCGGAGCGGGCTCGACCACCAACGTCAGCGACCCGACGATCACCGGCAGCGTGACGCTCAAGCCCTCCGACTTCGGCGGCCAGTTCCCGGACTCGATGACCTTCGACGTCCGCTGGCAGAACCTCACCGTCGGGGCGCGCGCGAAGACGCCGGCGTACATGCGCAACATGACGATCTTCATCACGCCGGTCACCCAATAGGCCGGTAACGCGCGGCTGATGGGTTCCGGTTCCAAAGCTGCCGGCTTCACGCTGGCGGAGATCCTGGTGACGCTCATGATCCTGGGCATCCTCATGTCCGCGATCGCGCCCATCCTGTTGTCGAGCAAGCTCCTCCTCAAGAAGAGTTTCGGAAGGGCCGAGGCCATCGAGGTGGCCTCAATGAAGATGGAGCAGAGCATGGCCAAGAGCTACAGCGGCCTGCTGCCCAGCTCCGGCATGGACTGCCTCACCAGCGCCGGCTGGCTCGACTCGGCCAGCGCGGCCGACTGCGCC
>DATLOS010000036.1:0-2542 GCA_035536155.1 Elusimicrobiota bacterium | reverse complement strand
CCCCGCCTCCTCGGAGATTCCGCTCCCCTTCTGCGCAGGTTCAGCGACGAGCGTCCTCCGGCGCCCGCCCGTCCGGCCCCCGCCGCGGAGCGCCTCAGCGCGATCCCCCAGCCGGAGGAGCCCGCGCCGACGCTCCCCACGGGCCTGCTGCTCGGCGGTGCCTTGGTCGCCGTCGGAGCCGCCCTCCTCGCGCTGCGGCCGTGGAGTCGCCGTCCCGCGCCGCGCCGCGTCGACTGGTCCCGGTTCGCCGACGGGAGGCCGATCGGCCTCGTTCGCCCGCCCGCCACGGGACGTTGACTCCGCGTCCATAGCTCGGGCTTTTCCGGCCGTGCCACGCTATAGCGGGATGCGCGCCGCGCGTCCCGGGAGAGTCCTATGAACCATCGAGCGACGCTGATCGCGATATTCGCCGGAACGGCCATCGCCGGCTACAGCCTCGTGGCCTGGTCCCAGGGCGGCGGCTCGGGAGCGGGCGGGGGCTCGGGAGCGAGCGCGCCGTCGAGCCCGGCGCCGACGGGGCCGATCCCGTCGTCGGCCAGCCCGGCGACGAGCAGCCCGTCCACGAGCAATCCGCCCGCCAGCCCGTCGACGCCGAGCCCGTCGACGACCAGCCCGGGCCCGGTGCCCATGACCACCACCCCGGTCATCCCGGCGACGCCGCCTTCCCCGACCCAGCCTGCGGGGCTCGCCCCCACCGGCCTGCCCAGCGCCCTCCCGTCGGGGAGCGCGACCAGCCCCCAAGGAGGCACCGTCCCCGGACACGAGCTGGCCAACGTGCGCGCCGCGATCAACGACGTCACGGCGCGGACGGCGACCAGCGCGGGCATCCCGGTCCAGAACCTGCAGATCACCCAGCAGGGAAACCAAGTGGTGATCACGGGCTCGGTAGGCTCGATGGAGGACCGCCAGCTCATCGGCGAGCGCGCCGCCGCCGCCGCGGGCGGGACCCAGGTCGTGAACCAGCTCAGCATCCGGTAGCGCGGCCGTGGAGCGCCCCTTTCGAGAAATGGTAGACAGAGGGGCGCTCCATGACCCGCGTGAAACGCTGCTCCCGCTGCTCGGCCGAGTTCCCCTGCGGACCCGACCCCGCGAAAGGCCGCTGCTGGTGCGAGGACCTGCCCCCGGTCATGCCCATGTCCGCCGAGGACTGCCTCTGCCCGCGCTGCCTCGAGGCGGACGTCGCGGGCAAGGTCGGCCTCTGCCTGCGCTGCCGGCACTCCCAGGTCCTCAAGACCAAAGGCGGCTCGGCGGTGTTCCTCTGCCGCCTCTCGGAGCGCAACCCGGCTTTCCCGAAGTATCCGCGCCTGCCCATGGCGCGCTGCCCGGGGCACGCTTCATGAGGAAGGCCATCGTCTCCTGGAGCAGCGGCAAGGACAGCGCCTTCGCCCTCGGCGAGGTCCTGCGGGGCGGCGAGCACTCGGTCGCCGAGCTCTTCACCACCGTCAACGAGACTTACGCCCGCGTGGCGATGCACGGCTCGCGGGAGGAGCTCCTGGACGCGCAGGCCGCCGCGCTTCGCCTGCCGCTCGCCAAGATCCGCCTGCCCTGGCCTTGCCCCAACGCGGTCTACGAGAGCCGCCTCGACGACTACCTCCGCCGCAAGAAGGCGGAGGGCGTCACCCACGTCGTCTTCGGCGATCTCTTCCTCGAGGACATCCGGCGCTACCGCGACGAGGCGCTGGCCAAGCTCGGCCTGACGCCGGTCTACCCGCTGTGGGGGCGCGACACCCGGAAGCTGGCCGAGGCCATGATCGACGCCGGCCAGAAGGCGGTGCTGGTCTGCGTCGACCCGAGCCGCGTGCCCAAGTCCCTCGCCGGCCGGGAGTTCGACCGGGCGCTTCTGGCCGAGCTCCCCGCCGGCGCCGACCCCTGCGGCGAGAACGGGGAGTTCCACTCCTTCGTCTACGGCTCGCCTCTCTTCGCGGACGGAGGGCTCATCCCCGTGCGGCGCGGGGAGACGGTGGAGCGCTCCGGCTTCGTCTACGCCGACCTCCTGCCCGCCGGATGACCCCGCGCATCGCGTCGTTTTTGCCGGCGGCGACCGAGATGGTCTACCTCCTCGGCCTGGAGAAGCGATTGGTCGGCGTGACCCACGAGTGCGACCACCCGCCGGCCGCCCGCAAGAAGCCCGTGCTGGTGGACTGCGCCCTCGACCTCTCGCGCCTGAGCATGCGCCAGATCGACCGGGCCGTCGCGGCCCGCCTCGCCTCGGGCAAGAGCCTCTACTCGGTCGACGAGGCGAAGCTGCGCAAAGCCGCGCCGACCTTGCTCCTCACCCAGAACCTCTGCCAGGTCTGCGGGCCCGCGGGCAACGAGGTGAGCCAGGTGCTCAAGACCCTGCGCCCCGCGCCGGAAATCCTCTGGCAGACGCCCCAGGACTTCGATCAAGTCCTCGAGGCCGTGCGCGAGCTGGGCCGTCGAGCGGGACGCCTGCGGACGGCGAACGCCTGGATCGCTCGCGCCCGCGCCCGGATCCGCCGCCTCGCTCGAAGGGCCGCTCGTCGGCCCAAGACGCGCGTCTCCTTCATCGAATGGGTCGACC
>DATLOS010000035.1:0-3501 GCA_035536155.1 Elusimicrobiota bacterium | reverse complement strand
CAGGGCGTGTCGGCCGACTTGAGGATGCTGTAGCGCAGGCCGCCGCCCGCGATGGTCAGTCCCTGGTAGCTGATGCCGCGGATGAAGCCGTCCAGGCTGAAGGGCAGCCCGATCTCCGCCTGCACCCAGGGCAGGCCGAACGCCTTCACCCCCCTCCCGGTGAGGACGGTGTCCCCACGGCTGGGCTTGAACTGCAAGCCCCCCCGGGCGCCGATGTCGAAGCCGGTGAGGCCGAGGCTGCGGCCGCTATGGAAAGAAGCGGCGCCCAGGATGCTGCCCAGGTCGCGCGTAAAGGGCTTGAGGGAACCGCGGTCCACGAACTCCTGGAAGCCGCCGAACTGGTCGGAAGCCCGGGCCGCCGACGAAAAAAACATTATAATTACAGCCAATTTCGTCATTTTCATGCCGTTTTCCCCCGCGGTTCGGCGGGAAGATATCCACAGGGATATCCCCACCGTGCACAGATCGTGTTACGAAAATGTTTCATAGGCAAGCCTCAGTCCCTGCAGCGTCAAATCCTCGGCCATGCGGACCTTCCCCAGGTCCTTCGCGAACAAGCGCGCGAGCCCGCCGGTGGCGATCACTTTCGCCCGCGGACGGCCCATCTCCTTTATAGACTTCTCCAGGACGAGCCGAACCATGCCCAGATAGCCGTAGTAGAGCCCGGCTTGGATGCACTCCACGGTGTTCTTGCCGATCACCCGGCGAGTGGGCACGATCTCGACCTCCGGCAGCTTGGCGGTGGCGCGCGCCAAGGCCTCCGCCGCGAGGCGCGGGCCGATCAGGATGGCTCCGCCCAGGTAGTCTCCCCGCGCCGACACGCAGTCGAAGGTCGTCGCCGTGCCGAAGTCGAGGACGATCGCGGGCCCGCCGTAGAGCCGGTGCGCGGCTAGGGCGTTGAGCACGCGGTCCGCGCCGACCTCCGACGGCTTGTCCACCTTGATGCGTATCCCTAGGCGGGAGCGCGCGCCCACCGCCCGCGGGCGCAGGCCGAGGTACTTTCGCGACAGCGTCTCGAAGACGTGGTCGAGCTTCGGGACCACGCTGCCGTACACGAAAGCCTCGGGCCTGCGCCCGGGGAAAGTGCGTTCCCAGAAGCTCAGGACTTCGCTTCCATACTCGTCCGCGGTGCGGCCGGGATCGGTCGCCAGACGCCATTGGCGCACGAGGCGCGCCCCCTCGAAAGCCCCGAGGGTGACGTTGGTGTTGCCGATGTCCGCCGCTAGAAGCACCCGGAATCTCCTACTTGAGGGCTCCGACGAGCTCCTTCACCGCCGAGGCCGACTTCTGCAGGGCGATGCGCTCCTCGACGTTGAGGTTGATCTGCAGGATCGACTCGACGCCGCGCGCGCCGAGCTTGACCGGGACGCCGACGAAGCAGCCGTTGATGCCGTACTCGCCCTCGAGATAGGCGGCGCAGGGCAGGATCTTCTTCTTGTCCTTGAGGATGGCCTCGACCATCTCCGCGGCGGCCGCGGAGGGCGCGTAGTAGGCCGAGCCCTTGACCAGGAGCTTCACGATCTCGGCGCCGCCGTCGCGGGTGCGCTGGTTGATGGCCTCGATCTTCTCCTTGGGCAGGAGCTCGGTGATGGCGATGCCGTTCACCGTCGAGAAGCGCGGCATGGGGACCATGGTGTCCCCGTGGCCGCCCAGCACCATGGCGTGGACGTTCTCCATGGAGACGTCGAGCGCCTCGGCGATGAACCAGCGCATGCGCGCGGAGTCGAGCACGCCGGCCATGCCGATGACGCGGTGCTTGGGAAATCCCGAGGTCTTCATCGCCACCTGGCACATGGCGTCCAGGGGGTTGGAGACGATGATGAGGATGCAGTTCGGGGAGTGCTTGACCACGTTCTCGGTCACGCCTTTGACGATCCCCGCGTTGATGTTCAGGAGGTCGTCGCGGCTCATGCCCGGCTTGCGCGGCATGCCGGCGGTGATGACCACCACGTCCGAGCCGGCCGTCGGGGCGTAGTCGGTGGCGCCCGTCACCCGCGAGTCGTAGCCGTAGATCGGCCCGGACTCGAGGAGGTCCAGCGCCTTGCCCGCGGGCATGCCCTGCGTCTCCGGGATGTCCACCACGACGACGTCGCCCAGCTCCATCTCCGCCAAGCGCTGGACCAAGGTCGCGCCGACGTTGCCTGCTCCCACCACGGTGATCTTCCTGCGAGCCATTTCACTCCTCCTGTCGGGTCGAAAGACCCGGTCAATCGATGCGCGCCTTCAAGCGGCGGTACATCTCCTCGTCGCCTTGCAGCAAAGGGATTCTAGAAAGCTCTCCCAGCCTTGGGAAAGCGGGATCGAGCGCCTCGGCGGCGTCCAAGGCCGCGCGCGCGGCCGGAAGGCGCGCCTCGCCCGTCTCGGCGCGGCGCAGCTCCGCGCGCGCCAGCAGCCGGTAGAGGTCCGGATCCGACGGGCGAAGCGACAGGCCCTCGCGCGCGGCGTCGGCCGCGCGCGCCAGGAAGATCCGCCGCGCCGCCGGCTCGGCTCCCCGCGCCACGTCGAAGAGGACGTTCGCCAGGTCGTGCCGATAGACGAAGACGCCGGGCAGGAGCGCCGCGGCGGCCTCGAAGCGCTCCGCGGCCTCGCGGGGCCGCCCTTGCGCCCGCGCCAGCCGGCCGAGCAGGTCCTGGCGGTCGGCGCGGACCCAGGCGAGCGCCGACGCGGCGGTCCAGAGCGAGCACGCCAGGAGGAGCCCGGGGGCCAGGAGGGCCCGAGCGCGACCCTCGCCGCGCGCCGGGCCTTCCGGCAGCGCCGCGCCCGCCAGGGCCGCGCCCAGCCACGCCGCGCACAAGGAGGGCGAGTTGAACTTCGCGCTCACGAAGAGCGCGGCGAGGGCGCCGGCGGCGGCGGACGTCGCGGGGCGCGCCGCGGCCGAGCGCAGGGCGCGCCACGCCGCCGCGTGCAGCCAGGCGTACGCCGCGGCCCCGGCCACGCCCATCGTGGCCAGGACCTGCAGCCAGTCGTCGTGCGCGTGCGTCGCCACGCCGTCCTTGCGATAGAGGAACGCGTACGCGGGCCCGCAGAGCAGGCGGAAGGGCACCGCGAACGCGTCGGTCCCCCAGCCCAGGAGCGGGCGGCGCAGGAACGCCTCCCAGGCCGTGGCCCAGAGCTGGCCGCGGATGGCGTCGCTCTGCGCCATCGTCCGGCGCGCCAAAGCCCAGGCGAGCACGCACGCCGCCGCCGCGGCGGCGAGCCAGGCCGCGCGCGGCACCCGTACCGGGTGCCGCACCCCGTATTGGTGGGGCACGCGGCGACGCGCGGCGCCCACACCTGCCGCCGCCGCGCCGGCCGCGGCGGCGAGCGCCGGGCCGCGCGAGCCGGTCAGCGCCAGAGCCGCCGCGGCCAAGGCGAGAGCCGTCCAGCCCAGCCGCGCCCGGCCCGCGCGGGCCACCGCGACCGAGACCGAGACGCAGACCGCCAGGTAGGCGCCCAAGGCGACCGGCGTCCCCAGGCTCGAGATCGCCCGATCCGGGGCGGACGGCGCCCAGGAGAGCGCCG